>NZ_JBFUIT010000501.1:0-1855 GCF_056401735.1 Luteibacter sp. P4_D7_3 | reverse complement strand
TCGGTGCCCACCCTCGAGGCGAGTTCCGCACAAGTGGAGCGGCCGTAGGCCAAATAAGTACACGGCCGCGCAGCGGCCTTTCCGGTACGAAACGCGGAGGACGTGTCTGAGCAGCGAGGGTGGGCACCGAAGGCTCTGCGCCTCATCCCTCCACGCAAATGGCGGTGCAATGGCTCCACGGGGGAATCGACGAAGAACCAATAAAAAGGCCGAGTCTCGCGACCCGGCCTTTTTGTGTTCTACAGCGGGAAAATCAGGCGAGGTTCTTCGCCGCGAAGTCCCAGTTGACCAGGTTCCAGAACGCTTCCAGGTACTTCGGACGGGCGTTGCGGTAGTCGATGTAGTAGGCGTGCTCCCACACGTCCGCGGTGAACAGCGGCTTGTCGCTGCCGGTGATCGGCGTGGCGGCGTTGGAGGTGTTGACGATGGCCAGGGAGCCGTCCGGACGCTGCACCAGCCAGGTCCAGCCCGAGCCGAAGTTGCCGGCGGCGCTCTTGGCAAACTCTTCCTTGAACTTGTCCACGCCGCCAAAGGCCTTGGTCAGGGCGTCGGCAAGCTTGGCCGGCGGCTCGGCGCCGCCGGGGGCGCGCATCGAGTTCCAGTAGAAGGTGTGGTTCCAGACCTGGGCGGCGTTGTTGAAGATGCCGCCCGAGGAGGACTTCACGATCTCGACCAGATCCTTGCCCTCGAACTCCGTACCCTTGATCAGGTTATTGAGATTCGTGACGTAGGTCTGGTGGTGCTTACCGTAATGAAACTCGAGGGTTTCAGCGGAGATGTGCGGCTCCAGGGCGTTCTTCTCGTAGGGAAGCGGGGGAAGTTCGATCGCCATGTGCGGGACTCCTTAGCGTTGGCTGGGGGAAAGAAAGACGAAGCAGGGCGCCAGGCGCGGCACTGCTACACTACGCAACTATCAGCATTCTAATGATGAAACCCGACCTATGGACGTCGTAGACGAGATCAAGGCCACCGTAGCGGCGCACCCCATCGTGCTTTTCATGAAAGGCACGCCGGAGTTCCCTACCTGTGGGTTCTCCGATCGCGCCGTCAAGGCGCTGGAAGCCGCTGGGGCGAACTTCTTCTCGGTCAACGTCCTGGCGGATCCGCGCGTGCGCGCGGGCCTGCCGCATTATTCGAACTGGCCGACGTTTCCCCAGTTGTTCCTGTTAGGTGAATTCATCGGCGGGTGCGACATCGTCGAGGATCTCCACGCCGCGGGTGAACTCAAGCGCATGGCGGTGGAAGTCGCCGGGGCCGAATCGTGAGCGCATGGTCGTCCGTAGGGCTGCCCGATGACTGGGCGCCGGCTGGAGGCTCGCTCGCTGGCCGCGTCATCGTCGTCACCGGCGCCACGGGTGGACTCGGTAGTGAAACCGCGAAGGCCGTCGTTCGCGCCGGTGCGACCGTGGTGATCACGGGACGCAAGGTGCGCGCGCTGGAGAAGCTCTACGACGAGCTGGTCGCGCTCGGCGGTGCCGAACCGGTCATCCATCCGCTGGACCTCGAAAGCGCAACGCCGAGCGACTACGCGGCGCTCGCGGAAGGTCTCGAAAAGGAATTCGGCCGGCTCGATGGCGTGGTCCACGCCGCCGCGCATTTCAACGAACTCACGCCCATCGCCATGCACAAGCCGGACGACTGGCTGCGCGCGATGCAGGTGAATGTCTCCGCGCCTTTTGCGCTTACCCAGGCGTGCATGCCGCTGCTTACGCAGGCTGACGACAGCGCCGTCGTCTTCGTTTTCGATGACGCCGAACTCGTGTCGCGCGCGCACTGGGGTGGTTACGGCGTGTCCAAGGCGGCCGTGGAACGCATGGCCGCCGTGCTCCACGCTGAAAACGGCAAGGGCAGCATG
>NZ_JBFUIT010000500.1:0-1881 GCF_056401735.1 Luteibacter sp. P4_D7_3 | reverse complement strand
TGGCCAGCGGCAGCACAGCCAACTTCACAGCGTCCTTGGGGTAATGGGACAGCAACGCGCGGTAACACCGCACCCGGGTATGGCTGTCGATGTCCCCCTCCTTCGTCCGACCAACGACCGGATGGAGCAGGAGCTTTCCATCGACGGCTTCCATCGCCCGCCGGGTCAGTTCAACATGCGCCCGGTGCATGGGGTTGCGGGTTTGAAAGGCCACGATGCGATGCCATCCATCGCGGTCAAACCATGCGCGCAACACAGCGGGAGACAACCTCAGGTCCCTGAAATCCTGGTGGGCCGGGGGCTGGAGACCACGCAGGCGACCACCAAGGTAAACGGGACCCCGGGCGAAAAGGTCCGCCACGCCGGGGTGACACGGGTCCTGGGTCCCATAGACTGTCTGGGCCTCATGCTGYTTGTCGGGCCGAAAGATGTCGGAGAGGTTCAACAGGGCCAGCGCCGTGCCCTGGCCGTCCCTGAGAACCACATCATCCCCGACCGACAACGGTGCTGCCACAGCCTCCGACACATCGAGGTTGACGGGCATCGGCCAGAGGAGACCATCACTCAACCGCATGTGGTCAACAACACTGCGGTAGTCCGCCTCCCGCATAAAGCCGTCGAGCGGCGAGAACGAACCATTGAGCAACAATTCGAGGTCACACAATTGTCGGTGGTCGAGCACGAGGTGGGGCAATGCCCCCGACCCACGGCGAAGTTCCGCTGCGAGGTCCCCGGAAACGTACAGCTCCCGCAGCACGCCTCCATGCGGTTGGACAAGGGAAGAAGGCCGGACCATTTCCACGATGTCGTCAGACACAGGCTCACTCCATGATTGGACAGCAGGTGCTCAGGGCCCGGAGGCTATCACTGGATGCAGCGGCGCCAGCCATCGTGAGAACTTGCGTTCATGGTCCCGCCAGTTGGCGTTACGACCCCGCGTCCAAAGGACCCGTACTTTTTTCGGGTGGTGATGCAAGGGCAATGGTTTCGGCGAGCACCGTCCGCTGATAAGCGGATTTCATCATTGCGCCCCGCGTGACGATGGCCATCCTGGCGCGTAATGGAACCGTCAACCGCCCGCCGGATCCGCAACCTCCGCCGAGGTTCCCACAGGCGCCGGATAATCCGCTGCAGCCGCGCATGGATCCGTCGCCACTTGTGCTGCGAAAGCTCGAAGCGACCAGTATGATGGCGGTAATACCTTTTTTTCGGAGAAGCCCATGCGTACCCCCGTCATTGCTGGCTATGTTCGTACTCCTTTTGCTTTTGCCCGCAAAGGTGCACTGGCAGGTTCCAGGCCTGACGATCTGGCAGCGGCAGCCCTGCGAGGCTTGGTTTACCGAACGGGCATCGACCCGGCACTTATCGAAGACGTACTCATGGGTTGCGCGTATCCGGAAGGCAGCCAGGGCGACAACGTCGCCCGCGTGGCCACGCTGCTAGCTGGGCTACCGATATCCGTCGCCGGTGCCACCATCAACCGTTTCTGCGGTTCTTCGATGTACGCCGCTCATACTGCGGCAGGACAGATCGCCATCGGCGCGGGCGACGCATTCGTCGCCGCTGGCGTCGAGAGCATGACGCAAGTGCCGCAAGGCGGCCTGAACTACTCGCCGAACCCCCGTTTTGCGGAGAGTCACGGCGACGGCCACGAGATAGATATCCGCGCTTATGTCACCATGGGCGAAACGGCAGAGAACGTGGCCGCTCGCTACCGCATCTCCCGCGAGGACCAGGAGGTCTTTTCCCTGCATTCGCAGCAGAAGGCCGCAGCCGCACAGCAGGAAGGCCGCCTTAAGGACGAGATCGTCCCCTTCACCCTGGTCGACGGCCAAACCATCGATGCGGATAGCTGCCTACGCCGCCAGACCAGTCTCGAAG
>NZ_JBFUIT010000499.1:0-1881 GCF_056401735.1 Luteibacter sp. P4_D7_3 | reverse complement strand
GTCTACGGTCGCCGCGTCCTAAACTGAACGGACGGCAACGAGAACCCATTCTTCACGCGATTTAAATTGCGCGCTATTTAATTGCGTGCTTAACTATCTCTCGTGGCCCGGCACCCCGGCGCCCTCTCCCATCACGAACGCCAAGGACATTGATCATGAGCAACCTCTCGAACCTCAAAGAAGTCCTCTACACCGCCCACGCCAAGGTCGCCGGTGGCCGCGAAGGTCACGTCGAAAGCGACGATGGCCTGATCAAGCTCGACCTGCGCCTGCCGAAGGAAATGGGTGGCAATGGCGGCGGCAGCAATCCCGAACAGCTCTTTGCCGCTGGCTACGCCGCCTGCTTCGAAGGTGCCGTGCGCTTCGTCGCCGGCCAGCAGAAGGTCAAGGTCGACGGCGCTTCGGTCGCCAGCTCGGTCGGTATCGGCCCGCGCAACGACTCCGGCTTCGGCATCAAGGTGAAGCTCGAAGTGAGCCTGCCGGGTGTCGACGACGCCACCGCGCTGGAGATCGTCAAGACCGCTCATGAGAAGGTCTGCCCCTACTCCCACGCTACCCGTGGCAATGTCGATGTCGATATCTCGGTGAACGGCAAGACGGTCGCCTAAGCGGTCCTTCTGCCAAGCGATTCAACGGACGGCGCCTTCGGGCGCCGTTTTCGTTATCTGGCACGACTTCCGGCACGTGGCAGCAACGTAAGACGAGCGCACCTTCCCTTGGTCGGACCACCGTCGCGAAGGGGATCGCCATGACACCGCTCAACAGGGACGCTCGCCTGGCCGGATTCACGTATCTGCTGATCTGCCTGGTGGGTCCGCTCCGCCTCATCTACATACCGAGCGCGCTCCTGGTGAGCGGTAACCCGGCTGAAACCGCTACGAACATCGCCGCGCACGAGACGCTGTTTCGCTGGGGCATGTTTGGCGACCTGTTCATCGGAACCATGCTGATTTTCGTTGTGCTGGCGCTCCACCGATTGCTCAAGTCCGCGGGGCCTACGTTAGCCGTGACGATGGTGATCTTCGGCGGCCTGCTGCCGTCGGCTATCTATTTCATCAACACCGCCAACGATGCCGCGGCTCTGGTCCTGGTACGCGGGGCCCCCTTCCTCGATGCCTTCAGCCAGGCGCAGCGCGAATCGCTGGCCATGCTGTTCCTGCGCGTGCACCGCGAAGTCATCACCGCTGCCGAAATGTTGTGGGGACTGTGGCTCATACCCCTGGCCATCCTTGTCTGGCGCTGTGGTTTCCTTCCGCGCGTACTGGCCGTGTGGCTGATGCTTAATGCGTTTGCCTACATTGCACAGAGCTTCGCGGGTTTCGTCATGCCGCAGCTCTCGGACAGCCTCGACACGGCGTGCTTCCCCCTCCAGCTCGGCGAAGTCGCCTTCATGCTCTGGCTGCTCGTCTTCGGCGCGCGGCGTTTCATCCTGACCGGGAACAAAACCCAATGAGTACGTTGCAGGACGCCAAACCCTCTGTACGAATCAAGCTGGCCGGCCTATGGGCCTCGTTGATGTCCTGCTACATCTACGGCGACTACTTCGGCCTGTTCGCCGCCGGCCGGATTCAGGACATGATCGCCGGCAACTTCGGCCCGTTAGGGCCGACGACACCGGGCATCCTGGTGGGCGTCAGCCTGCTGATGGCGGTCCCGGCGCTGATGATCTTCGGGTCCCTGGCGCTGCCAGCCAGCCTCTGCCGCTGGGCGAACGTCGTCTTGGGCCTGTTTTATACACTGATCATGCTGCTGACCATGCCCGGGGCGCCGGCGTTCTACCTCGTTCTTGGTGTCATCGAGGTGCTGCTGACCGCTGCCGTGGTCGTACACGCATGGCGGTGGCCGAAGGTCTAGGATGATGTAAATTCGGCAATCGGGGGA
>NZ_JBFUIT010000498.1:0-1887 GCF_056401735.1 Luteibacter sp. P4_D7_3 | reverse complement strand
ACTCAGCGTCGACGATGTCATGGTCCCCCGGGCCCAGATCGTCAGCCTGCCCGTCGATGCGCCGCTGCCGGACATCCTGGCCGCCGTCGTCGAATCCGGTCACTCCCGCTTCCCCGTGCACGGCGAAGACAAGGACGAAGTCCTTGGCATCCTGCTGGCCAAAGACCTGCTGAAGTACTTCGGCCAGAGCGAGTGTGGCGATGTACGCGCCCTGCTCCGTCCCGCGGTGCTCATCCCCGAATCCATGCGGCTCAACGTGCTGCTGGCGGAATTCCGCCTCACGCGTAACCACATGGCCCTGGTGGTGGACGAGTACGGCGGCGTTGCCGGCCTCATCACCATCGAGGACGTGCTCGAGCAGATCGTCGGCGAGATCGACGACGAGCACGATGACGAAGAAGATCCGATCCTCGCCACCCAGCTCGACGACGGCGTGTTCGCGGTAAGCGCGCTCACCCCCATCGCCGACTTCAACGAGGTGGCTGGTGCGCACTTCTCCGACGAAGAGTTCGACACCATCGGCGGCATGATCACCTCCGAGTTCGGCCACCTGCCGAGCGTGGGGGAGGAAATCACCATGGGCGACTTCGTTTTCCGCGTCACCGAAGCCGACGATCGCCGCGTGCTGCACTTTCACGTTACCCGTGTCAGCGGTAACGGCAACGGAAATAACGGGGCCTGATGCGTTACGTCCTTTGGCTGTTGGCAGCCCTGTGTTTCGTTCCGGCCGCCCACGCGGGCATCGTGGACGCCCCGGCTGCCAACCTCGAAATCTCGTTGATGACCTACGGGCCCGGCGATATCTACTGGGAACGCTTCGGCCACGATGCGCTGGAAGTGCGTGACACCGTGAGCGGCGAAGCCATCGCCTTCAACTACGGCGTGTTCGACTTCGACCAGAAGGGATTCATCCTCAACTTCGCGCGCGGCATCATGGCGTACCGCATGGATGCGGAGACCACGCAGTCCGACGTCGAGTTCTATGCGGGCGAAGGTCGCTACGTGCGTCGCCAGCGCCTCGCGCTGGACGACGAGCAGAAAGACAGCCTGCGCYGCTTCATGCTGTGGAACGTGCAGCCGGCCAACGCCGGTTACAACTACGACTACTACGCCGACAACTGCACCACGCGCGTACGCGATGCGCTGGACGGCGCACTCGGTGGCGCACTCCACCGCCAGCTGCGCGAGCAGCCGGGTGGCATGACGTTCCGCGAACAGACGGCACGCCTGATGAGCAACCAAGCCTGGCTGATGCTCGGCATGGACCTCGGCCTCGGCCCCTATGCCGACCAGCCGATGAACGCGTGGAAGGAAGCCTTCCTGCCGATGGTGCTCGAAGAAGAACTGCGCCACGTGCACGTCGGCGAGGGTGCCGACGCGCGACCGCTGGTCGCCCAGGAAGACACGCTCGCGCAGAACAAACTGGATCCCCCGCCGGAGCAGGCGCCCGACCTGCGCTGGCCACTGCTGA
This sequence comes from Luteibacter sp. P4_D7_3, assembly GCF_056401735.1. Lineage (NCBI taxonomy): Bacteria > Pseudomonadati > Pseudomonadota > Gammaproteobacteria > Lysobacterales > Rhodanobacteraceae > Luteibacter > Luteibacter sp. P4_D7_3. The sequence continues at coordinate 416 of NZ_JBFUIT010000498.1, read as the reverse complement.
TCGCCGGCCTGCTATGGGCCATTCCGCTGGCCCTGCCCGCCTTTACCCGGCATCGCGTGGCCCGCGGCATCTTCGTTGCCGCGGGCACGCTTTTCACCGTGTTTGCCGGCGTGGCAGGCCTGTTCATGCTCGGCCTGTGGACGCTGACCCTGCATCGTTCCGCCTGGGGCAATTTCAACCTGCTGGCCTTCCAGCCGTTTGCGTTGCTGTTGCTCCCGGGCATCTGGCGCCTGCGCGTGGCCGGTCGACAGATCGGCCGCCTCGCACCGCGTGTCACCGCGCTGTCCGCCGCGGCCTGCGTCATCGCCCTGCTGCTGCACCTGTGGCCCGAGTTTCCGCAGCAGAACATGCCGTGGTTACTGCTCGCCCTGCCGTGCTGGGCCGCGTTGTTCGCCACGTTCTGCCGTCGCCACGAC
>NZ_JBFUIT010000497.1:0-1905 GCF_056401735.1 Luteibacter sp. P4_D7_3 | reverse complement strand
GGGGATTTCCGACCAGAACCGCAAAAGGCTCAGGTCGGGAATACCCTCCAGGAACCGTCGGGACGCTCGATTTTGACAATGCCGCTACCGCCTGCGTTTTCGGCCATGCGAACGCATTCGGCGGCCCGCCGTATGGCTTCTTGCTCCAGGCGGAACTCCTCGGCGGGCCGGCCATCGCAGCGCACCCTCCATGGTGCACGTTTTGTCACCGGCGGCGAGATGTAGACGGTCAGCGTTTCGGTCATGCCTTGCCCAGCGCCTTTCTCACGTCAGCAGCCAGACACCAACTTTCCTGACAGTGTCGCGAAGCTTGTCTTCTGTCACTTCGAGTTCTGTGGTCCAGTACTGAACCTCATAATCCTCGTTTACGTTGATGCGTTTGGCGTCAGCCGGCCCACGAATGCTTTGGTTGTCATTCATCGCGAAAGTCCTCCCTAACGAGCGGTCACGCTGCCTCTTTTCGGGTCAAGCGGTCGTCAACTGCGCGTCAGCGCGGCGACCATGAATGCGTGTACGGAAGCGCGGCCGTCCGGGTCATCCGAGTCCGTCTCAACGATTGAGGCTCTCGGCGATGCAGCCCCAAGATTGACGATGATTTCGCGCCCCACCGAAGCGCCAGCCCGCAGGAACCTGACAATTCGGGACACGGCCAGCAGGCGCTGCGCAACCATGGGTCGGTGCCGTCGAGGCTTGTTACATCGACGGCGGGGCCACCCGCGCGTGAACCGCCATGTCGGAGACGTATGGAAGAGAGATCCCGCTCTTTGCGCCACCTGCGGACGTCAAACCGCTGCGCACCGGTCCCGTCCCGGATTGGCTTTTCGGTTGGCTGGACAGGGCGGCCCGATTGCTCCGCCCCTTGACGGATGGTCAGGCTCTGCTAGATCTGGGTCTCCATCCACTGCCTGCGGAATTCCCATGTCTCTCTTCAAACACCCCGATGCGGCAGTCCTCGCACCCTTCGTCTTTTTTCTGGTGTTCATGTTTTCGGTGATGTTCTACTGCGTCTTTACTGCCCGGTAAACGGCCTTTCCCCGGTCGCCTTCCGCGCGTCGCTAGTCCATGCATTGCCCGTGGATGAACATGGTGTGGATGTAGACAAACGCGACTTCGCAGCCGACGACGGTGACCCAACTCATCACCTTCATTGTTCGCACGTCGAGCCAACGGTGTTTCGAGTTCTGGGGGGGGGGGGCGACGGCAACGCGAGCCCGAAGCACAAGCGTCCCGGTGACCATGTACGCACACGAGATGACCGTGACGTTCGGCGACTGGCACGGGTGACAGAACGCGTAGCACAGCAGTCCACACAGCAGGAACACGAGTGAGGCAACGTAATAGGCCTTGAGGTCTTCGTCCGCAGTGGCTTCGCCTCCTTCGGGCTTCGCCGTTGCAGGGCCGCCCCACGTGCCTGCCCCGATGCGGGGAAAGTGGAGGAACAGACCGGCGCCGGCGCACACGGCGGCAAGAAGTGGACAAAGGTAAGCGCCAAGGTCAAACAGCGCGTGATACTCGCCCTCTTCGAGTGGCTTTGTTGGCGCGCCGTGAAAGACAACGATGACCATGCCGACCGACATGGCCACCAGCCCCAGAATCACTGTGACGACCTGGAATTTCGGTGCTGTGTAGGTGCCCATGATTTCTCCTCCATGAAAGGCGCTCGCGTTTGCGACCCAAGATGCGGCACTAATGCCCGCTGCGGTGCGTCGTGCGACGCTGGCCACGGCGCAGGGCGCTGCGCGTGCTCCACGCGTGGTTCTCAGGAACCTCGACGACGATTTCCAGCACGTCCCTGACGTCTTCACCAGCGCCGAGGTTGACCTCGTCGACCAGGCAGGTCAACTGCGCGACCGCCGTGCTCGAACGATGTTGCAGGGCAAGAAAGCGCACGGTGCTTCCCACCAC
>NZ_JBFUIT010000496.1:0-1917 GCF_056401735.1 Luteibacter sp. P4_D7_3 | reverse complement strand
GGAAGATGCATCGAAGGACCAGAACCCGGTGGCGTCGCGCCTGCTGCGCCAGTTCTTCCACGGCCCGCTGATCGCTGCCGGTGGCTTCACGCCGGAATCCGCCGAGGCGATCCTCGCCGAAGGCAGCGCGGATCTGGTCGCCTTCGGTCGCTTCTTCATCTCCAATCCGGACCTGCCGGCGCGCATCGCCGACGGTGCCCCGCTGGCTCCCTATGACCGCGATACGTTCTATGGCGGTACCGCCGCCGGTTACACGGACTATCCGGCGCATGCCGAGGCGGCGATGGCCTGAGATTGCCTTGAAAGGGCGGAAGGCAGCACGATGTAGCCTTCCTACCCGGATGAGGCGCCCGCCTTGGACAGCCTGAGCTCCCTCGCCACCTTCGTCCACGCTGCAGAAACGCGCAGCTTCACGCAGGCTGGCCGCATCCTCGGGTTGTCCTCGTCGGCCATAGGCAAGACCATTGCCCGCCTCGAGGCGCACCTGGGTGTGCGCCTGTTCCATCGCAGCACACGGAGCATCTCGCTGACCCCGGAAGGCGAGATGCTTCTGGAGAGCTGCCGGCGCATCCTCCAGGAAATCGGCGATGTGGAGCGTGAGTTGGCTGGCAACCGGGCCACGCCACGCGGCAAGCTGCGTGTCAGCCTGCCTATCCTCGGTGGCCTTTTCGCGCCGACGCTGGCGGGTTTCATGGCGAAGTACCCCGAGATCGAGCTCGATCTCGACTACAGCGACCGCCTGGTCGACATCGTCAACGAAGGTTTCGACGTGGCCATCCGCACGGGTGAGGGCGTGGACTCACGCCTGATGTCGAGGCGGCTGGGTTTGTATCACCTGGTTCTGGTGGCGTCGCCGGGTTACCTCAAACGCGCGGGAACGCCGAAAGTCCCCGCCGATCTGATCTCCCACGCCTGTCTCCACCATCGATTTCCCACCACGGGAAAGCTCGAACGCTGGCCCTTCCGGCAGGACAACAAGGGCCCCGACGTGCCGCTGCCCGTCGCTGCGGCCGCCAGTACGCTCGCCCCGCTGCTGGAGATGGCCGAGGCCGATTGCGGTATCACCTGCGTACCGGACTTTACGGTCGAGCCCAGCGTGACGTCTGGACGGCTGGTCCGCGTCCTCGACGACTTTCTCGACCATGAGAACGTGTTCCGCGCCGTGTGGCCATCCAGTCGCCATATCGCGCCGCGCCTTCGCGCCTTCCTGGACTATTTCGGCGCAAACCTTTTTCCGGCGTAGGTCCGCTGGTTATCGCGCCGTCAGGGTGGCCACGAAGCGCATGGCACGGGCAATGCTGGTGCTGATGACGGGCAGGCGGCCGACCGGAATCGAAATCACCGCAATCTCCTCGCGATGCAGATGGATATTTGCCTCCGCGTGGCCCCACGCCAGCTCCATCTCGTTGGGCGCCAGCGAGCGGGCAGGCACGTCGTCGTTGGTAATGCGCTGCACTTCACGGAAGAAGTGCAGGTGCAGGAAACCGTCGTCCGTCGGTCCGGTCACGGCCATGCCCGTGGCGACCCCCGACACGAAATGCGACGTGCGCGTGTGGAGGATGCTCTTCGTCTGCACTTCGGACACGGTCAACCCTCACTTCCCCTTCTCCCAAGCATATGGGTGGGACGATGTCGCCGTCTATCGCGTGCAGGGGCCGGATGTGACAAATGTGCGGGCGTCCGCAGTTCAGGCGGTGAGAGGGCGTCCGAGCTCCCTGCCATAGACGGCAAGGCGGTGACCTTCGGCCAGCCGTTCGGCCTCGTAGACGAACAAAGCTTTCTCCAGCGGCAGGCGGGYGAGCGTGGCCACCAGCGCCATCACGTCGCCTGCGGCCTTCGCCACGCCCATCGCCGTATGGGGTCTGACCACGAAGGCGGCATCACCGAGGAGGGCGACACGGTCACGGATCATGCGGG
>NZ_JBFUIT010000495.1:0-1920 GCF_056401735.1 Luteibacter sp. P4_D7_3 | reverse complement strand
GTATGCGCCCGGGCGACCGCCACGGTATCGGGGCGATGGTCAAACGTGTATTCGGTCGACACGTCGACCCCCGCAGCTTTGCCGGCAATCCTGGCCCTTTCCAGCAGCTGAGTGGCCCGGCCGGTGACGCGAGTAAAGCAGATATCGCCTTCAATGTAGTCAGCAAGCAGGTTGACCGACGGTAACGGTGAGATGACGTTCAACGCATAGACGTGGCTACCCAGTGCAGCGGCCGCATCGATGCAAACGTGGGTCGCTCGATCAGACGCCTGCGTGCCGTCGACCAGAAGAAGGATACGCTCGAACATTAGGGAATCTCCTAGGGACAGATCAGGACAGGTCGGGTCGTGACCATCAACACTTTTTGAGTCTGGCTACCGAGGACCAGTCGTTTGAGGCCATGCTTGCCATGCGAGCCCATCACGATGAGATCGCAATCGTGGAGTTCGGCAAACTCTTCGATGGCCTCACTGGGCGCATGGCACGTGACCTGTGACGTGGTACACACGGCACCACGAACTTCGGCGAGCTCTTGGATTTGCCTTAAGTAACCATCTGACAGGCGTTGCAAGTCAGCGATGCGGTCGAGCTCCACGGCGACGGCGACGCCACCCCGGTGGCGGGGCGAGGCGATCGGCTCGACGACATGAAGGACGGACAGATGCGATCCGCAGCGGGCCGCCAGTTCGATAGCGACATGGGCCGCTTTCAATGACGCGGGTGTCCCGTCCGTGGGAAGTAGAATGTGGTTGAACATGAGTTTCTCCGCTCACCGGTGGTGGCCTGGAAAGCATTTTCAGCGACGTCGTGAACGGTCGGCTTGACCTAGGTCAACCCCGTAGCGGGTCCACCGCATGGCGTGCACGATCCGCCACCTCACGCGTACGGTCGGTCGGTCAGAGCATCGGCGGCGAGCGCGTTGGCAAGTTGCCCCAGGAGTGTGGTGACCGCGGCCGTCACGTCCGTTGCCGATACGATGCCGACCAAGCGACGGTTCTCGTCGACCAAGGGCAGGTGGCCCACTGCACCGCCGGCCATGGCTTGCACGACGTCAGCCAACGATCCATCCGCGCGACACACCACTGCCGGGGTCGACATGACCGCCGCGGCGGTCAGACGACTCATATCGGCCCCCGCCGCCATACCCCGCACCACCAAGTCGCGCTCGGAGATCACCCCCTCTGGCAGCCGGCTTGCCTCGGCGACAACCACACACGAAACCTGGTGCGTGCTCATGAGCCGTGCGACCTCGCTCACGAGCGTTGTGCCGCTGACAACAGGGACGTGCTCGCGGCCAATCTCGATGGCTTTCATGGACTGTGCTCCTGGGTCAGAAGTCATCAGCCTGCGCTGCCGGCCGAGACCATCGTTTGATCGAGGTCAAGTGCCGATGGTTTCTGGGCCTAGGCTCGCGCTGCGCTCTCGATCGCCGTGCGGTTTGACCTGCGTCAAGAGACGCGTCTGCCAATCGCCCTACAACACAGTCTCCCGATGGCAAACGAACGGTGGCGGTCATGAACGAGAGCAGGCTCCTGCAGGATCCTAACGATGGCCTGGCCTGGCACCCGCTGGAGGCGGAGAAAGCTCAGGTGCGAACGGAGGAACTCCACTCGTTTCGCGAAATTGCGGTTGTGGTTATGCAGATGCCGGGTGACCAGGTTGCTGTGACCGCGGCGGGCGTGTTCGCTCGGCGGGCCGGTGCCCGCCTGAACGTGCTGCAGATGCTTGCCATGCCGCAGGACGCCTTCGACGCCTGGGCCCTGGTGCCCGATCCGACGCTGGTCGAACGCTACGCCAAGATCCGCGCCGACGGCGAGCGCCAAGCTCAGGACATGCGCCATCTGATCTCGGCGATGCGCCTCGAGGGCGAGGTACGCACGCTGGAGGCGCTGTACTCCGCACCGCCGGCACTCGCTGCGG
>NZ_JBFUIT010000494.1:0-1942 GCF_056401735.1 Luteibacter sp. P4_D7_3 | reverse complement strand
ATGACGAGCTGCGTCGTCGCGGTATCACGGCGCGCATGGATCGCCTGTGGTGGCCTGCGGCGGACGATGCCGCCGACGCGACAAAGAAGGGCAAGGCTGCCGCCGGTGCCGCCGCGACCGTAGCGTCGACGACCTTGAAGGCCGAAGACAAGGCTGCTGTCACGACCGCTGCAACCCACGCACCCGACGCTAACGAAGCCGGCGTCGCGCCGTCCAGCTTGCCGCCCTTGCACCTGCAAGTGACCGACATGCGCCTGGGCAAGGCGAAGCTCGGCGAAGCCCGTCTTGAAACGTGGCCCACGGACGAGGGCATGCATATCGACCAGTTGCGTGCGCAGTCGAAGAACGTGCAGATCACCGCTGCCGGCGACTGGATCGGCGACGAGAAGCGCAGCCGCACCCACCTAGCCATGGACTTCGCCTCCGAAGATGTCGCTCGCATGCTCGATGCACTCGGCTTCGTCGGGATCTTCCAGGGCGGACGTACGTCGGCGAAGCTCGACGCGGTGTGGCCGGGCGGTCCGTCGGCGCTTGCCTTGGCAAACATGGACGGCACGCTCAAGGTGGACATCGCGAAGGGTCGCATCCTCGAAGTGCAGCCCGGCGTCGGTCGACTCTTCAGCCTCGTCTCCGTCACCGAACTGCCGCGTCGCCTCGCGCTCGACTTCGGCGATGTGGTGGGGAAGGGTTTCGGTTTCGATTCCATCACCGGTGATTTCCGCTTCGCCAATGGCGATGCGAGCACGCAGAACCTCAAGATCCGTGGCCCCGCCGCTGAGATAACCATTACCGGGCGTACCGGACTCAAGACACACGACTACGACCAGGAAGTGCTGGTGGTGCCTCACCTTGGCAGCAGCCTGCCAATCGTCGGCGCCATCGCCGGTGGCCCCGTTGGCGCCGCCGCCGGACTTGCCGTGCAGGGCATCCTCGGGCATGGCCTCAACCAGGCGGCCCGCAAGCGCTACCACGTCACCGGCACCTGGGAAAAACCCGTCTTTACGCCGATGGACAAGGGCAGCACCTCCACGGCCCCCCTGCTCTAACCCATGTAGGAGCCGATTCATCGGCGATGCTCTTGCCTTTCGTAGGAGCCGATTCATCGGCGATCCCTGCGAAGCGCAACACTCTGCGCTGCCCCTGGGTCGAGCCCGCGGCTAGGCCGAGTCAGCCGCCGACCGCCGCGCTATCCCTGCACCGGCAGTCCAAAGACAACCTTGTGAATAATATCTTCTCTCGTTATTATCGAGCGGCGTTATTAGTCATGATCATGTCCTACGGCGATCCGGACGTGCAAGCATTCTTCGAGGGTGGCACTGCAGGGCGATCGGGGCGGCCAGTTCAGCATCCGGATCAACAACCAGTACCGGATTTGTTTTGTCTGGAGCAACGGGCACGCACATCGCGTGACCGTCGTCGACTACCACTGAAAGGAGCGCAATCGTGCGCGAAGTTCCCTATCCCCATCCGGGCGAAATCCTGCTCGAAGAGTATTTAAAGCCGCTGGGTCTCAGTCAGTATCGCCTGGCGAAGGCGATAGGCGTGCCGGCTCCGCGAATCGGTGAGATTGTTGCTGAGAAGCGTGCTATCACGGCCGACACCGGCTTGCGGTTGTCACGTTTTTTTGGGCAGTCGGAGGAGTTCTGGACGGGTTTGCAGGAAAGCTACGATCGATTCATGACACGCGACCTTATGGCCGACACCCTGGCCGCCATCGTCCCGTGGTCAGAACTGTCGAAAACCCTTCCTGCAAGAAAGCGCGCCGAGCCCAGGTCGGCGCCTACGGCCAAACGCAGCCCTCGCCCCTGATCACGGCTTCTGCCGACGAAACGGGAACAGTTGCTGCCGGACGAATCCCTCCGGCATGTAATCGCCGACGACGCCGTATTTCGCGGGAAACTTCGTCTTCGTGGCCTTCACAGCCGTGCCGAAGAGGTAATCC
>NZ_JBFUIT010000493.1:0-1962 GCF_056401735.1 Luteibacter sp. P4_D7_3 | reverse complement strand
CCGTTGTCGGTGTCGGCGAAATAGGGGATGGACAGGTACATGGCGTCGTCGTCCGTACGGATACGGCTGGACAGGGCCAGGTTCACGATGTCGCTACGCTCGGGCACGCGCAGTCCGGTGATCTCGGTGGCGCAGCGGCGTTCGTCTTCGTTGGGGTCGAACAGGTCGACCCAGATCGGGGCGTTCGGCTTGCCCATCCCAGCGGTCCACTGGACGGGGCCGGTGAGATTCCCGTGTTCGTGAATAATCAGCACGTGCGATGGTGTCCTTGGCGACCTGGGAGCGCCACCGGCATAGCCGGCGGCGCGGGCAGTTTACGCTTCCAGCGTCGCGTCCATCGTGATGGCAGCCTTCAGAACTTTCGATACCGGACAGCCTTGCTCGGCCTGTTTGGCGATCGCTTCAAAGCCCGCCTGGTCGGTACCGGGCACCTTCGCCTTCACGGTCAGGTGGGCCTTGGTGATCGTGAAGCCGTCGCCGTCCTTTTCCAGGGTGATCGTCGACTTGGTCTCGATCTTGTCGGCGGTCAGGCCGGCGGCATTGAGCAATCCGGACAGGGCCATGCTGAAGCAGCCCGCGTGCGCCGCGCCGAGCAGTTMCTCGGGATTGGTGCCGGGGCCGTCCTCGAAGCGCGACTTGAATCCGTACGGGGCTTCCTTAAGAACGCCGGTCTGGCTCGAAATGACGCCTTGGCCGTCCTTGATCCCGCCTTGCCATACTGCTGATCCCCACTTTTGCATGATGCTCTCCTCGCTGGTGATGGAATGCCGGTCGGAACACGTGCATGCTGATCCTCGAACGTTACCGGCCGGTGCATCCACATAATGCGAAGGGTCGGCCTGGCTTGATTGGAGAGAACGATGAGCGAAACGCCAAAACCGCTTGAGATCAGTCACGACACCGCGAACCAGCTGTTCGTGGCCAAGGTGGACGGTTACGACTGTGAGCTGGAATACCGGCTGCAGGGCAAGATCATGAGCATTACGCATACCGGGGTGCCCTCGCCGGTAGGTGGCCGCGGCATCGCGGCGCTGCTGACGAAATACGCCGTCGAGACGGCGCAGAAGCAGCACTGGAAGATCGACCCGGCGTGCGCTTACGCCGAGGCGTGGTTCAAGCGGAATCCGGAGTACGCGCATCTGCTGGTGCCTGCGGGCTGAGGTGATCGGGCTATCGCCGCTGAAGCGGGGCCGTGGGCCGCTGCCGCGGCGTTCGCCGATGAATCGGCTCCTACCGAGCGGGGCGAGGCCAGCTCTGGCTTGGTAGGAGCCGATTCATCGGCGAGCTCTTCACCAAGCTCGCCGCAACCTGAACGGACGTGCTAGTTTTMGCGCTCCCCATTCATATTTCAGGGTCACCTATGCGAACGAAGTGGATTGCCGCCGCCGTGGCGCTTGCCTGTGTGGGCGCTGCCCAGGCCGACACCGTCGCGAAGACCGCGGATGACCCGCGTATCGCCGCAATCCTCGACTCGCTGGGCAAGGTCCGCACCGTCGAATCCGTCGCCTTCTCGCCCGATGGCAAGCACCTGGCCTGGGCCGTGAAGACCAACGGCAAGCCCGTCGTCGAAGTGGCCGATGCCGACGGCCGCAATGCACACCGGATCACCGCCTCGAAGGGCTGCAGTGAGATCTCCGTGGCATGGGCGCCTGATTCCCGGCACCTGGCCTTCCTCTCCGACTGCGCCGGCAAGGCGCCGGGTGTGGAAGAGGGCAAGCAGAACGATATCAACGTGGTCGACATCGCCGGCAAGGCCGCGCCGCAGCGCCTGACCCACCTGACCGGTTACATCGACGGCCTCGAGTGGCGTCCGGACGGCAAGGCGCTCGCTTTCCTTTATGTCCCCAATGCGACGCGCCGGGCCAGCGCCACCGCCGCGGCCAAGGTGCAGACCGGCGAAGTCGGCGTCGAAGGCATMGAGATCCAGCAGGTTGCCATGGTCGAAGCGACCGGGGGTGCAGT
>NZ_JBFUIT010000492.1:0-1985 GCF_056401735.1 Luteibacter sp. P4_D7_3 | reverse complement strand
GCCGAGAAGGAGCTGACCGACTTTCTGATCTACTACAACCTAGAACGGCAACACTCGCGACTAAACGACATCCCGCCAGTGCTCTTCGAGCAACTGGCGGCTCAGGCTCCTACACCGGTGTCCAGAAAAGCTTGACCACTGCAATTCATCGGCGATCCCGCGGCAGCGGGCCAGGTTGTCGCGAGCACCCATCGCCGATGAATCGGCTCCTACGTAGAAGCGGTACAGCAGTTCGTCAGGCGTCGATGGCCTCGAGCATCGCCTCGGCCGACGTGGCGCCGAACTCGCCCGGAGCTTCCACGTGCAGCACCTTCACCACGCCGTCTTCGGCATAGATCGCGAAGCGTTTCGCACGGATGCCCATGCCGTTCTTCGTGCCATCCAGCTCGAGGCCCAGGGCTATGGCGAACGTGGCGTTGCCGTCGCCCAGCATCAGCAGGTCGTCCGGTGCGCCTTGCGATATGCCCCAGGCATGCATCACGAAGGCATCGTTGACCGACACGCAGGCGACCTTGATCCCGCGCTCGCGGAAGTCTTCCATGTGCTGGATATAACCGGGCAGATGCTTGTTCGAACAGGTGGGGGTGAAGGCGCCCGGCACGGCGAACACCACGACCTTGCCCTGGCCGAATACGTCGAGGCTGGAAATCGTCTCCAGGCCGTCCTTGAACTGGGTGAGCGTGTGATCGGGCAGGCGGTCGCCAACAGCGATGGTCATGGGGAGTCCTTTGCGGGCAGAGATGGCCGAGCTTAGCGCGAACGCCATGTGCGGCCCAACCGGTGTAAGTCGCAGCGGCACTTGAATCCCGTCGGGTCGGTCATATGTTTGTTCCCAGACGGCCACATGGCCGAAAAACTTCTTGGGAGTCAAACAGATGAACCAGCTTCGTCATGTGTCGTTCCGTCGCGCGCCGGTGTTCGGCAGCGACGTCCGCAATGTCTTCGAACAGCTCTTCGGCAACGAGATCGCCGCGCCGGTTGCTGCTACGCCGAACGCCTGGGCGCCGCGTGTCGACATTCGTGAAGAGGACGGCCGCTTCCTGATCCTTGCCGACGTGCCGGGCGTGAACCTCGCCGACATCGAGATCCAGATGGAAAAGAACGTGCTCAGCATCAAGGGCGAGCGCAAGGTGTTCACCAGCGAGACCGAAGGCAAGTTCAGCCGCGTGGAGCGCGCCAGTGGCGCCTTCAAGCGCAGCTTCACGCTGCCGGAAAGCGCTAACGCCGAGGGCATCACGGCCTCGGGCGCTCAGGGCGTGCTGGAAATCGCGATTCCGAAAAAGGCCGAGAGTGCGCCGCGGCGTATTGAGATCAACGCTGCGGGCTGATTCGCTCTAAGCTTGTAAACTGGCCCGCGGTGGACATGCGCCACCGCGGGCATTCTGCTTTTTGTTTTTGACACAAGCCCGGGAGAGCCTGTGGAGTTCAAGGATTATTACGAAGCACTTGGGGTAAAGCCTGAAGCGACCGACGCCGAAATCAAGGCGGCGTACCGCAAGCTCGCCCRCAAATACCATCCGGACAAGAACAAGGAGCCGGGCGCCGAGGACAAGTTCAAGGCGGTCAACGAGGCCAACGAGGCGCTCAAGGACCCCGAGAAGCGCCGGGCTTACGACCAGCTCCGCGCCGGCGGCTATCGCCAGGGTGAGCAGTTCCGGCCGCCTCCGGGCTTCGGTCAGGGTGGTGGTGGAAGCTACGACTTCGGCCATGGCGGCGGTGGTGGCGGCGACTTCAGCGACTTCTTCGAAAGCCTTTTCGGCGGCGGAGGCCGTGGCCGCGGGCAGCAACAGACGCAGGCCCGTCGCGGGCGCGACATCCAGGCGAAGATCGAGACCGACCTGCAGACCGCCTTCAACGGTGGCAAGACGCGTGTCGTGCTCAATGATGCGTCGGGCAGCGAACGCGTGCTCGAAGTGAAGATTCCGGCCGGCATCACGCCGGGGCAGACCATCCGTCTGGCCGGGCAGGGCCATCCAGGCATGGGC
>NZ_JBFUIT010000491.1:0-1989 GCF_056401735.1 Luteibacter sp. P4_D7_3 | reverse complement strand
CAGTTAACGGGCGGAGCGAGCGCGGTCCCTACGGCCCGTCTCGAAGAGCCGCGCCGCGGCCCCAAGGGCCAACCCGACCGCGACGCCCACAGCAGCACGAGCGTGAGGCGGCGAACGCCGCTTAAGGCATGCGCTCGCGGAGCGGGCGATCCGCAGCCAATGCATTCGCCGCTGAAGCGGCTCCCACGCAATTAGCGTTATTTCGCCGAGCGCCGTTTCGCCAGCCATGCATCCAGTGCATTGGCGAAGGCTTGCCGGTCGCGCGGGTGCATGGTGGCGGGGCCGCCGGTGTTGACGCCGGAGCCGCGGAGTTCTTCCATGAAATTTCGCATGGAAAGGCGCTGCGCGATCGTGTCCTTCGTGTACATCTCGCCGCGCGGATGCAGGGCGAGGGCGCCTTTCTCGATGGCGAAGGCCGCCAGCGGAATGTCCTGGGTGACGACGAGATCGCCCGGTTCCACGCGGCGCACGATCTCATCGTCGGCCACGTCGAAGCCGCCCGGCACCTGGATCGAACGGACGAAACGCGAGGCCGGCGTGCGGATCCACGCGTTGGCGACCAGGGTTACGTTGACCTGTTCGCGCTCGGCGGCGCGAAACAGGATGTCCTTGATGACGTTGGGACAGGCGTCGGCGTCGACCCAGATCTGCACGGTCAGGCGTCCGTCCAGTCCACGTGGCCGTCGACGATGGTGTTGGTGCAGCCACCGACCCACACGGCCTCGCCGTCGATGCGGATGATGATGCGGGCGTCGTGACCGACTTCGCGGCCCTGGCTGACCACGTAGCCCTTCGCCAACGTGCCGCCGGTGTCGCGTGCGGCGACATAGGCGGCAATAAGGCCATTGGCGGCGCCAGATGCGGGGTCTTCCACGATACCGACGCCGGCCGGGAAAGCACGCACGGCCAGGCCTTCGGCGGAGCGGGCGAACACGCACAGGCCGAGGGTATCGGTGGCCAGGGCGAGCGCGCGGATGGCTGCATGGTCGGGGCGCCAGCCGCGCAGGGCGGCTTCGTCGGCGAACTCGGCGACCCACCAGCGACGGCCGCCTTCGACGCAGGCCGGGGCCAGTGCGCCTAGCTTGACGCCATAGAGGACGGCGGAAAGCGTCTCACCGGCACACGAGGCGTCGCCGACGATGCGCGCCTTGGGCGACTGCACGAACAGCTCACGTGCCTTGCCGTCCTTTTCCACGCGGATCGGCAGCACACCGGCGCCGCATTCCTGCCAGATGATGCCGGCCGCGTCGGGGGTGACCAGACCGGCATCGAGCGCGGCGTGCGCGCTGCCGATAGTCGGATGGCCGGCGAAGGGGATTTCCTTGGTCGGTGTAAAGATCCGTGCCCGGTAATCGGCGCCTTCGGCGCGCGCGGGCATCAGGAAGGTGGTTTCGACCAGGTTGGTCCAGTGGGCGAAGCGCTGCATGCGCTCGTCGGACCAGCCCTCGGCGTCGACGACGACGCCCAATGGATTTCCGCCGCCATGACGGGCGGCGAAGACGTCGAGCTGCTTGTAACGGATGGGGGACATCGGTCGTGCCGGGAGCGGGGGAGGTCGTCCATGATAGCCATCCATCGCCTGTCCGGCATGGGCCGGGGGTTCGACATCGGCGCGCGTTACCGCCAAGATGCGCGCTGGCCCGGTCCTAAAGGACGCTGTTTCGTCGCATGACTACGCTGCTCATCATCCTCGTGACCGCTGTGGTCTCCTTCTTTGCCTTCAGCAACCGGCGCCTGATGGACGACCTGATCCTCTGGCCGCCCGCGCTCTCGCGCAGCCGTGAGTATTACCGCCTGGTGAGCTACGGCCTGATCCACGCAGACTGGTCGCACCTGATCTTCAACATGCTCACGCTGTATTTTTTTGGCAGGATCATGGAGGAGTTCTACACCGCGGCCATGGGCCCGCTGGGCTTCGTTACGTTCTACATCGGCGCGTTGATCTTCTCGATCCTGCCGACCTACATGAAGAACCGTAACAATGCATGC
>NZ_JBFUIT010000490.1:0-2009 GCF_056401735.1 Luteibacter sp. P4_D7_3 | reverse complement strand
GCGACAACACCTGGACGTTCAAGATGCCCGAGAGCACGGGCCCGTCCGAGTGGCAGCTCGAGCTCAACGCCATTGCCTTCGACAAGGGTCACGTCGATTTCAACGACGCGACCAACCAGATCGCCATGGGTATTGACGTGACGCCGCTGGGCAAGGGCATTCCCTTCGACGAGATCATGGCGCAGCAGGAGAAGGATTCGCGCGCGCAGGCCGCGAAGACCAATGGCGCCACGACGAAGGCCATGGCCAGGAACGGCGCCGGAGACACGGATCGCCAGGACCAGACCAAGAAGAAGCAGGTGTACCAGTTCCAATGGGACGCCAAGGGTACGTACAAGAAGTCGACTGTCGAAGCCAAGGCGAAGACCGGCGGTGTGCTCGCGCTTCGCGACACGAATCGTCCCTTCCCTGTGCAGGCCGACGCACGCTTCGGTGACACTCWTATTGCTTTCGTCGGCACGCTGACCGATCCGCTCAACGTGGGTGCGCTCGACATCCGCCTGTGGTTGTCGGGCACGAGCATGTCGCATCTCTACGATCTCACCGGCGTGACCCTTCCCGATACGCCGCCGTTCGCCACGGAAGGCCATCTCAAGGCCAATCTCAAGAAGGGCGCGAGCGTCTTCACCTATGACAACTTCACCGGCAATGTCGGCGGCAGCGATCTCGGCGGCAGCCTCACCTTCAACACCGGTGGCCAGCGTCCGAGCCTGACCGGCAAGCTGAAGTCGAACCAGTTGCTGTTCTCGGATCTCGCCCCGCTGGTCGGCGGAGGCTCCAACGCAGAGAAAACCGAGCGCGGCGACTCGGTGAAACAGCCCGACGACAAGGTGCTTCCGGTCGAACCGTTCAAGACCGATCGCTGGAACGCGATGGACGCCGATGTCGAGTTCACGGGCGTGCATATCGTTCATGGCGATCGCTTGCCGGTCGACAACCTCTTCACCCATCTCACCATGAAGGACGGCAAGCTTGCCCTCGACCCGCTGAGGTTCGGCGTGGCCGGTGGCACGGTCGGCAGCAACATCCACGTCGATGGCTCCACCACGCCCATGAAAGGCACGTTCAACATGGGTGCGCGGCATCTGAAGCTGAAGGAGCTGTTTCCCAAACTGGCGCCGGGAGACACGACGCTGGGTGAACTCAATGGCGACGCTTCCCTGACTGCCGTGGGCAATTCGCCGGCGGCCTTGCTGGGCAGCTCCAACGGCGAGATCAAGTTGCTGATCAACGATGGCGCGGTCAGCAGTTCGCTGCTGGAACTGGCCGGCCTGAATGTCGGTAGCTATGCAGTGAACAAGCTGTTCGGCGACGAAACGGTCAAGATCAACTGCATGGCGGCCGACCTCGTTGCCACGAACGGCGATATGGATTCGAAGCTGTTCGCCTTCGATACGGAGAAGGCGCTTATCAACGTGACCGGCGATATCGACTTCAAGAGCGAGAAGCTCAACCTCGATATCGTGCCGCACACGAAGGGCTTCCGCCTGTTCTCGCTGCGCTCGCCGCTGTACGTGCACGGCACGATGAAGAACCCGTCGGTTGGCGTGCATCCGGGACCGCTGATCCTGCGCGGCGGTGGTGCCGTCGCCCTGGCCGTCTTCGCCGCGCCCGTTGCTGCCATCGCCGCGCTGGCCGTCCCCGAAAGCGGCAAGGCCGACGCTACGCAGTGCAAGCCGTTGCTCGACGACCTCAAGAGCGCCCCGCCCAAGGCCCCGCCCCCGGGCAAGACCCAGGCCCAGGCCGACGCTAAGAAGAAATAACGCTAATTGCCCTTGCCCCCTGTAGGAGCCGATTCATCGGCGATGGCATCGCCCAGACGGTGATCCGCTGCCACGGCCTTCGCCGATGAATCGGCTCCTACACAAGAACTGCGTTTTGCCGCAAGCTTGCGGGCATGCTGCCCTCCCGCAAAGCCCACCTCCAGATCCACTTCTGTGTCCTGCTGTGGGGCTTCACCGCCATCCTCGGCAAGCTGATCACGCTGGCGGCGTTGCCCTTGGTGTGGT
>NZ_JBFUIT010000489.1:0-2034 GCF_056401735.1 Luteibacter sp. P4_D7_3 | reverse complement strand
GTGCTCGCCCTGGACACGCGCTTTCGCGATGGCCTTTGGAAGCTGCCCAGCGCGGGCTGGACCGCGGACGAAGTGCACACGCTCGACGATCTCGTGCCCTGGTACGAAGCCGCCGGCGCGCGCCACCTCCTGTGCACCGACATCGACCGCGACGGCACCATGAGCGGTCCGAACCTCGCCCTCTATCGCCATCTTGCCTCGCTGGCACCGGGCCTCGATGTACAGGCCTCGGGTGGCGTGAAGTCACTCACCGACGTCACCGATCTCGCATTGCAAGGCGTGGCCAGCATCATCCTTGGCCGCTCGCTGCTCGAAGGCGCTTTCGCCTTGCCTGAAGCCATCGCGACGGCAGAAAGGGCAAACGCGACATGCTGAGCCGCCGTATCGTTCCCTGCCTCGATGTTCGCGATGGACAGGTCGTCAAGGGCGTGCGCTTCCGCGATCACGTCGTCGTCGGCGAGATCGTCGAACTGGCCCTGCGTTATCGCGACGAGGGTGCCGACGAACTCGTGTTTTACGACATCACGGCCAGTCCGGAAGGGCGCCGTGTGGACCGCGACTGGGTGGAGCGCGTGGCGCGCGAAATCGACATTCCGTTCTGTGTCGCCGGCGGCATTCGCTCCGTGAACGATGCGCGCGACGTGCTGCACGCCGGTGCCGACAAGATCTCGATCAATTCACCCGCCCTGGAGCGCCCGGCGCTTGTGAGCGAGATCGCCGATGCCTTCGGTGTGCAGTGTGTCGTCGTGGGTGTCGACAGCTTGCGCGACGAGGACGGCGAATGGCGCGTACGCCAGTACACGGGGGATCCGTCGCGAACGCGGGCCCTGCGCAAAGGTACGCTCGAATGGATCGAGGAAGTGCAGGCGCTCGGCGCTGGTGAAATCGTCCTGAACTGCATGGGCACCGATGGCGTGCGTCGCGGTTACGACATCGAGCAACTGAAGGCGGCGCGGGCGATCAGCCACGTGCCGCTTGTCGCCTCCGGTGGAGCGGGTACGCCCATGCACTTCGCCGACGTATTCAAGCAAGCCGACGTGGACGCCGCGCTTGCCGCAAGCGTTTTCCACACCGGTGACATCGGCATTCCCGCGCTCAAGCGCGAACTGCGCACGCAGGGTATCGAGGTAAGGCTATGAACGACGTGACTCCCGATTTCGCCAAGGGCGATGGCCTGCTGCCGGCGATCGTCCAGCACGCGCAGTCGGGCGAAGTGCTGATGCTCGGCTATATGGATGAAGCCGCACTGGCGAAGACGCGCGCGAGCGGATTGGTGACTTTCTTCAGTCGTAGCAAGCAGCGTTTGTGGACGAAGGGCGAGACCTCGGGCGACTCGCTGGCCCTGGTCGATATCCGCCTGGACTGCGACGCCGATACGTTTCTCGTGCGCGCCCTGCCGGCGGGCCCTACCTGTCACACCGGTACGTCGAGTTGTTTCGGCGATGACGTGAAGCCGACGCTCGGCTTTCTCGCCGAACTCGACGCGCTGGTCGCATCGCGGCACGCCGAACGGCCCGACGGCAGCTACACGACGACGCTGTTCGATGGCGGTATTCGCCGCATGGCGCAGAAAGTGGGGGAGGAGGGTGTCGAGACGGCGCTTGCCGCGGTCGCCGAAGGCGACGACGCCCTGATCGGCGAGGCCGCCGATCTGGTCTTTCATCTGATGGTGGTGTTGCGCGCGCGCGGCATCGGTTTCGATGCCGTGGCGGAAAAGCTAGCTGCCCGACACACAGGCAGCTAATTGTAGGAGCCGATTCATCGGCGATCCCGCGGCAGCGGGCCAGGTCATCGCGACCTGGTTTTCGCCGATGAATCGGCTCCTACAGGTCCTGATTAACGGTTGCCGCCGCGGTTTCCACCGCCGCCGCTGCGATTGCCGCCACCGCCACCGCCGCCGGGACGGCCACCGCCACCGGGACGACCGCCCGGACGTGCGCCACCGCCGCCGCCCGGGGCACGATTGCCACCGCCGCCGCTACGGTTGCCGTTGGCGCCGCCGCCGGTGGCGCGATTGCCACCGCCGCCACCGGC
>NZ_JBFUIT010000488.1:0-2048 GCF_056401735.1 Luteibacter sp. P4_D7_3 | reverse complement strand
GCCCGTTAACGTCAGTCTGGACGCGTTTGTCTCCGAACGAGATAGCGGCACCAACGACTGGCGAGCCATCGATCAACGCGACGTTGCCGCTAACGGCTCCGACGTCGCCACCTTGCACGACTGGCACCGCGCGCGCGGTGACCTTCCCGTGTCCCGCCTTGCGCATTGACCGAACGGCCTGGACGACATCTTTAGAGCTGATCGACTCTCGGGAATTGAGCCGCCACTGCCCATTCCCCATCTCACCCGCGTTGTCCTGGCCGGGATAAAACACACCTTTGTCCAGGTAGCTCTTCAGACGGCACAGCACCAGCGGCCGTACTTGCGCTGAGCAGCCGGCTGGCGTACCTAACGCGCGCCCGGAAGCATCGATACCCGTGGTCGCATAAGTAATCGGCTGAGACGCGTCGTTAGTTCCGCCGGGCATCTGCCCGGCGGACGCACCGCTAGCTCCGGCTGAAGTACCAGCCTGAGTTGGGCGGCCGCCTGCGGGTGCGGCGATGGAAGAGGTCTCGAATCCGAACGTTGTAAACGGCAACGCGCGGCCGCCAACCTGGCGGRTGCCTTGCAGAACAACCGAGTATTTGGTGCCCGTGAGGAGGTCGCCTCGAGCCTTGATAAAGACCAGCCGCCCATCTTCGGCAACGCCGACGTCGGCAGGAACGCTACCGGCAGGTCCCACAAGAGTTACCGACATGGGAGAGACAGTAGACGGATCGACCAAATTGGAGAAGCGAAGTACCACACGCGCAGAGGCCGAGACCTTTTCTGCGAGGTTTTCAGGAATCGAGGCCGCCAGAGCGAATTCGGCGGGATCCTTGTGATCGCCACTGCCGAACGACATCGAGTCAGGCGAGAACGCTAACGTCGCCGCCTCGCCCTGCACCGCCGGCTCGCCTCTCGCGCGAAGCACTACTGAGCCGTCGCTACGAAGGCTAGCCGCCGTCGACACCGCCATGTGGACGCCAGACGTATTCAGCAGTTGTACCGACTCGGATCCCGGCTGGTAGATCGCAGCGTCAGGCGAGGAAGAGTCGGCACTCCATCCTCCCGCGATCAGGATTCGACCATCCGTCAGCAATGTCATTGCCTGACCTGCGCCACGCGGAAGCGATTCAATTTTCGCAATAGAGAACGCAGAGGTGCGTGGATCGAGCCAGAGACCGTCATCGATCACCGAGCCCGTAGGGTCAAGACCGCCCCAGATCAACACACGCCCGTCTGGCAGGGAAACCAATGCGCTACCGATGCGGACTGCCGGAAGAGGCAGCGAAATCGAATGGTCCGGAGCCGCCAGATCATTGATGACCACTTTCCCCAAGGCGCCTTGAACGTGGAGGACTCGACCATCGGAAAGCATGATGCTTTGCTCTCGGGGCATCGCCTGCAGAACCTCAGCGGAAGCTCGCGTCGCGGGCGTTGGTACCTGTGCCCACGGCACTGAGACACCCACCGTGACTGTGACCAGTGCGCAAAGCGCCACGATGGCGTAAATCTTTCCGTGCTTCATTCCCATACCCCTTCGCTGTCCCTAATCGCCGAAACGCTGCGCTTATTGCCTGGTTATACTTGCACTGAAACCCATGGTGTCTCCGGCCTCCGAGCCCACCACAACCCGATAGATTCCCGGCGTCGTCGACACCGCGAAAACACAGTCAGAACCGGCGTTGCACCATCGAGTTCCGACGTTCGATCCCGCCGAATCGGCTACTGAGACCAGAACGTCCCTGTAGACAGATGTGGTGGTGATATCGGTGATATTGAAGTTGACCGCTCCAGCATCCGTGGCCGTGTACGTGAGGTACGCACTCTGGCTTGGGAAGACGGTCTGCAGTCCCACCACTGGGCCATCAAGGATGAGGTTCGCCTCGACACCTGAGGAAGCTGCGGCTTGTACAGATAGCCCATATGCAGTCGAGCTGGGATTGACGAACACCTTGTAAGTGCCGGTCGCTGGAAGGCCTGTGAGGTTCTGCGTGCTCCAACTACCAGTCGAGAATGAGGTGTAGACCGTGCCATCAGGCTGGTAGATGGTGTAACCAGCACCC
>NZ_JBFUIT010000487.1:0-2068 GCF_056401735.1 Luteibacter sp. P4_D7_3 | reverse complement strand
CGCTCCAGCCTGTGCTGCAGTCTCTCGAACAGGACGTCGAAGACGCCGCCGAGAGCCTGGGCGCAACCGGCCTGCAGACCTTTCTGCGCGTCGTCCTGCCCACCCTGGTTCCGACGCTGCTCACCGGGTTTGCCCTGGCGCTGGCCCGGGCCGTGGGCGAGTACGGCTCGGTGATCTTCATCGCTGGCAACATTCCCCTGCGCTCGGAAATTGCGCCGCTGCTTATCGTCCAACGGCTCGATGAATTCGACTACGCCACGGCGGCGGCGTTGGGCGTCGTCATGCTGGCGTTCTCTCTCGTTCTCCTCGTTCTGGTTTCAGCGCTGCAGCGCTGGACCCGGCGGTGGGCGGAGCAGTCCGCATGACGGCGGGCCGTCCCGGACGTCCTGCCAGTGTCGCGCGGCGTCTTGGCCGGGCGTCGATCATCGTGGCTTCCATCCTCTTTCTCTGTCTCTTCCTCGTGGTGCCGCTGGCTTCCGTGTTTGTCGAAGCCTTCCGCCAGGGAGCCCACGCGTTCGTCGAAAGCATTGACCAGCCCGAAGCAATGGCCGCCATCCGGCTGACCTTGCTGGTGGCGGCCATCACGGTGCCGCTCAATGTGGTGTTCGGGATCGCGGCCGCCTGGGCCATGACCCGGTTCCAGTTCCGCGGCAAAGCCTTGCTCGGCGCGCTTATTGACCTGCCCCTGTCCGTCTCACCGGTGGTCACGGGTCTGCTGTACGTGCTGATGTTCGGTGCGCAGGGCTGGTTCGGACCGTGGCTCGCAGCGCATGGGATCAAGATCATCTTCGCCGTCCCTGGCCTCGTTCTCGCAACGATCTTCATCACGCTGCCCTTCGTCGCGCGCGAACTCATCCCCCTGATGCAGTCCCAGGGCAGCGAAGAGGAAGAGGTCGCTCGCGTGCTCGGCGCAAGTGGCCTGCAGACCTTCTTCCGGGTCACGCTTCCCAATATCCGCTGGGCGCTGCTCTACGGCGTGCTCCTCTGTAACGCGCGCGCCATGGGCGAGTTCGGCGCCGTGTCGGTGGTATCCGGACACATTCGCGGGCTGACGACCACCATGCCGCTGGAAGTGGAGATGCGTTACAACGAGTACAACTACGTCGGCGCCTTCGCCATTGCTTCGCTGCTTGCGCTCCTGGCACTGCTGACCCTGGCGGTGAAGTCCGCCCTGGAATGGCGCTATCAAGCCGCTGAGAATCACTGATGACACTCGCTCTCAAACGGCTGAGCCGCCACTTTCCCGACATTGCCGCGCTCGACGACGTGAGCCTCGACATTGCTCCGGGCGAATTCGTTGCGCTCGTGGGGCCTTCCGGATCAGGGAAGACCACCTTGTTGCGCATTCTTGCCGGTCTCGACTATCCCGATGAGGGAAGCGTCACGCAGAACGGGCAGGACTTCCTCGCCGCCAGTGCACGGGAGCGCAATGTCGGCCTCGTGTTCCAGCACTATGCGTTGTTCCGTCATTTGACCGTGCGCGAAAACGTCGCCTTCGGCCTTCGTGTGCGGCCCCGGCGCCGGCGCCCTTCGCGTGACCAGATCCGTGTGCGTGTCGATGAGCTGTTGAAGCGCGTGCAGCTGGCGGACCTGGGTAATCGCTATCCCAGCCAGCTCTCCGGCGGCCAGCGCCAGCGGGTCGCCCTCGCACGTGCCCTGGCCGTCGAGCCGGATGTGTTGCTGCTCGACGAGCCCTTCGGTGCACTCGATGCACAGGTGCGCACCGCGTTGCGCCGCTGGCTGCGTGAGCTCCACGAAGAGCTCGAGCTAACGACCGTGTTCGTGACCCACGACCAGGAAGAAGCGCTCGAGCTTGCCGACCGTATCGTCGTCATGAACAAGGGCCGCATCGAGCAGGTGGGTCGGCCCCACGAGGTCTACCAGGATCCTGCCACGCCCTTCGTCTGCGAGTTCATCGGTAGGACGAACCGCATTGCGCTGGAACGGCGGGGAGACACGTGGGGCGCCGGTGGATGGTCCCTTCCGGCAGGTGCCGCGGGCGGGCTGTTCCGATCGGCTGTGGGTTATGTCAGGCCAGAGCATCTGTCGCTGTTGGTGCCTGAAGGTG
>NZ_JBFUIT010000486.1:0-2073 GCF_056401735.1 Luteibacter sp. P4_D7_3 | reverse complement strand
TGCGCAGGGCGTGCTCACGGCGGCGCAGTGGCTCGCGAAATTCGGTGCGGGCTCTTACGGGTGCRCCTTCAAGATCGCACCCGGTGACGCCGCGCCCGACCCCGAAGTTGCCTGGATGCAAATGGTCGAGGTACGAAAGGCGAGGAGCATCTTCACCTGGAACGAAATCATGGTTGCGGCCTGGCCGCAGACCACACACGCCAATATGCCACTCGAGGCGTTCTTCTTCATCGCCGGTAACGTCAGCGGTCTGTCCAGTGCGAAGCTGGATCAAGAGGATTTCAGAACGACAGCTGGGCGGTGGGTGCCCATCGTCCGATGGGTGCCCGCGACATCAGTCAACGGCCGGGCGACGTTCACCTACAACGCCGCCGACCAGGCGATCCTGCAATGAGGATCGCCTGCTGGATCAGACTTCCAGCGTCGCCAGATCGCCCTTGTCTTCCAGCCACTGCTTGCGGTCGCCCGCGCGCTTCTTGGCCAAAAGCATGTCCATGAGCTTGGCGGTGCCATCGTCGGCTTCGATGGTGAGCTGCACCAGGCGACGCGTATCCGGATGGACGGTGGACTCGCGCAACTGCGCCGGGTTCATCTCGCCGAGGCCCTTGAAGCGCGTAACACTTACCGCGCCCTTCATCTTTTCACGCTCGACCTTCTCCAGCATCAGGCGCTTTTCTTCTTCATCGAGGCAGTAGAACACCTGCTTGCCCACGTCCACGCGGAACAACGGCGGCATGGCGACGAAGACATGGCCCAGGCTGACCAGGGTGGGGAAGTGTTTCAGGAACAAGGCGGAGAGTAGGGTGGCGATGTGCAGGCCGTCCGAGTCCGCGTCGGCGAGGATGACCACCTTGCCGTAACGCAGGCCGCTGAGGTCGTCCTTGCCGGGATCGCAGCCGATCGCCACGGCGAGATCGTGCACTTCCTGCGATGCGAGCACGGCGGTCGATTCGACTTCCCAGGTGTTGAGGATCTTGCCGCGTAGCGGAAGGATCGCCTGGAAGTCCTTGTCACGGGCCTGCTTGGCCGAGCCGCCTGCCGAATCACCCTCGACGAGGAAGATTTCGGTGCGGGTGAGATCGGTCGAGGCGCAGTCGGCGAGCTTTCCGGGCAGGGCAGGCCCCGAGGTGATCTTCTTGCGAACCACCTGCTTGGCGGCCTTGAGGCGTGCGCTGGCGCGTTCGATGGCGAGCTGGGCGATCTTCTCGCCCGTTTCCACGTGCTGGTTCAACCACAGGCTGAAGGCGTCGTGCACCACGCCCTCGACGATGCCGGCGGCGGCGCGCGACGACAGGCGCTCCTTCGTCTGGCCGGCGAACTGGGCGTCCTGCAGCTTCACGCTGAGTACGAAGGCCAGGCGTTCCCAGACATCTTCCGGGGCCAGCTTCACGCCTCGCGGCAGCAGGTTGCGCAGGTCGCAGAACTCGCGGATGGCGTTGGTGAGGCCGGAACGCAGGCCGTTCACATGCGTGCCGCCCTGCGCGGTGGGAATCAGGTTGACGTAGCTTTCCTGGACCAGGTCGCCTTCCGGCAGCCAGGCGAGGGCGACGTCGAGTGCATCGGTCTCGCGGGCGAAATGCTTGACGAACAGGCCCGACGGCAGCGCTTCCGCCCCCTGCAACTCACCGCGCAGATAGTCGGGCAGGCCATCTTCGAAGTACCACTCGGTGGTTTCGCCGGAGGCTTCATCGAGCAGGCGCACGGTGAGGCCCGCGCAGAGCACGGCCTTGGCGCGCAGCAGGTGCTTGAGCTTGGAGACGAGGATCTTCGGTGTATCGAAGTACTTCGCGTCCGGCCAGAAACGCAAGGTGGTGCCGGTCTTCTTCTTGGGGACGGTGCCGATGACTTCGAGCTCGCTGGAGCGGTCGCCATTGGCGAAGCTCATGCGGTATTCCTGGCCGTCGCGACGGATGGTCACGTCGACCTTGTGCGACAGCGCATTCACCACCGAGACGCCGACGCCGTGCAGGCCGCCTGAGAAAGCGTAGTTCTTGTTCGAGAACTTGCCGCCGGCGTGCAGGCGCGTGAGGATCAGCTCGATGCCGGGAACGCCCTCTTCGGGATGGATATCCA
>NZ_JBFUIT010000485.1:0-2080 GCF_056401735.1 Luteibacter sp. P4_D7_3 | reverse complement strand
GATGACGCGCTTCCCGAGGACATCGCCGGCCCACGTGGCGAGGTGTGGTGGCTGATCCTGACGGCTGCCGTCCTCGCTTTGGGCATCGCCATGGTGCTGTTCGTCCATTTTTGAGCGGCATAATGCGGGGACCTTCCCCGTGGACGAGACCAAGTGAGCAGAGCCTGGAATTTCAGCGCCGGACCGGCGGCGCTACCCGAAGCGGTGTTGACGCGCGCGCAGGCCGAAATGCTCGACTGGAACGGATCGGGCGCCTCCGTCATGGAGCTGTCCCATCGTGGCAAGGCTTTCATGCAGCTGGCCGCCACCGCGGAAGAGCGTCTGCRCCGGCTGCTCGCCGTGCCTGCCGGCTACAAGGTGTTGTTCCTGCAGGGTGGCGCCACACAGCATTTCGCCCAGATCCCGATGAACCTCGCCGCCGATGGCGACACCGCCGATTACATCGTCACCGGGCACTGGGGCGAGAAAGCCGTGCGCGAAGCGGCGCCTTACATCGATGCCCGCGTGGCGGGTACGTCGGAGGAGGAGCATTACCTTGACTTGCCGCCGCGCGAGCGCTGGGACCTCAACCCCGGCGCCTCGTACGTGCATTACACGCCGAACGAAACGATCCACGGCGTGGAATTTCACGCCGTGCCGGACGTAGGCGACGTTCCGCTCGTCGCCGACATGTCGTCGAATATCCTGAGTGAGCCGGTCGATGTCTCGAAGTTCGGGCTGATCTATGCGGGCGCGCAGAAAAACATCGGGCCGTCCGGCCTGGTGGTCATGATTATTCGCGACGACCTGCTGGCGCGTAAGGGACGGCCGATGGCGAAGATCTTCCGCTACGCCGAGCACGCCGCCAACGATTCCATGCTCAATACGCCCAATACGTGGGGCTGGTATCTGGCCGGTCTCACCTTCGAATGGCTCGAAGCGCAGGGCGGCCTCGTCGCGATGGGAGAGCGCAACGCACGCAAGGCGAAGACGCTGTACGACGCCTTCGAGGCCTCCGGCGGTTTCTATCGCAGCCCTGTCGCGGTCGATGCACGTTCACGAATGAACGTGCCATTCACCTTGCACGACAGCGCGCTGGATGCGGTTTTTCTCGCCGAATCCGAAGCTGCGGGCCTGCTTGCGCTGAAGGGCCACAAGGCCGTCGGCGGCATGCGTGCATCGCTGTACAACGCAGTTCCGCAAGAAGCCGTGGACGTGCTCGTAAACTTCATGCGGGACTTTGCGGCGAAGCACGGTTAAAGTCGGGGGTCACCGCACTGCAGCATAGCTGTTGCGGTGGTAACCGTTTCATTTGTAACCACTTAGCCGCCTGGACGTCCATGAGTAAGACCCCTGCCGACAAACAAGCAACGCTCGTCGAGGCGCGTACGCGCATCGACAGCATCGACCAGCAACTGCAGTCGCTCATCAGCGAGCGTGCCCGTTGGGCACAGCAGGTCGGCCGGGCCAAAGGCCCGTTGAAGGCGGCGGTGGAATATTACCGACCCGAACGGGAGGCCCAGGTGCTGCGTGGCGTGATCGATCGCAACGACGGCCCGTTGCCGAATGCGGAGCTGGTGCGTCTGTTCCGCGAAATCATGTCGTCGTGCCTTTCGCAGCAACAGCCGCTGAAGATCGGCTTCCTCGGCCCCGAAGGCACCTTCAGCGAACAGGCGGTGCGCAAGCATTTCGGCCACGCCGCCTACGGCCTGCCGCTGGGTAGCATCGAGGAAGTGTTCCAGGAGGTGGCTGCCGGCAATGCCGACTTCGGCGTGGTGCCAGTGGAGAACTCGGGGCAGGGCATGATCCAGATGACCCTGGATATGTTCCTGGTTTCCAAGGCCACCATCTGCGGCGAAGTGGAGCTGCGCGTCCACCAGAACCTGCTCTCGTTGAGCGGCGAGTTGAAGGACGTCAAGCGCGTCTTCTCGCACCCGCAGTCGTTGCAGCAGTGCCAGGCGTGGCTGCGTGTGAACCTCCCGGACGCCGAGCGCGTGCCGGTGTCGAGCAATGCCGAAGCCGCGCGCATGGCACGGCTGGCGCCGGAATCCGCGGCGATCGCCGGCGATATCGCCGGTCGCGTCTACGGTCTGAAAACGAT
>NZ_JBFUIT010000484.1:0-2081 GCF_056401735.1 Luteibacter sp. P4_D7_3 | reverse complement strand
GTTGCGCTCAAGGCAGCGGGACTCTTCGACGAGTTCATTGCGCTCGTTCATGAGGGAGGGCAGGCCACCCGTGTCGTGGACAAGGATGGCAAGGTCCTGTTCGACCAGCCGGACGACGGGACGGGTGGACGACCCGAGGTGCCCAGGGGCGGGCTGCGGCGGATACTCATCGAATCCCTTCCTGCTGAGACCATACGCTGGGGGCACAAACTTGCAGCCGTCCGTTCGCTCGGTGGAGGCTGTCATGCGCTGACGTTTACCGATGGCTCGATGGCGACGACAAGCCTTCTGATCGGTGCGGACGGCGCATGGTCGAAGGTGCGCCCTCTGCTCTCTGATGCGACGCCGGTCTACGTCGGCGTGTCCTTCGTCGAGACGTATCTGCGTGATGCGGATGCTCGTCATCAGGCAAGTGCACAGGCGGTCGGTGGTGGTGCATTTTTCGCGCTGGCACCGCAGAAGGGCATCATGGCCCACCGCGAACCTCATGGGGTGCTTCACTCGTATGTGGCATTGACCAGGCCGAAGGCGTGGATCGACGGCATCGACTTCTCGGACCACGCAGCGGCGCTGGGCCGTGTCGCTAGGGAGTTCGATGGCTGGGCGCCTGAGTTAAAGGCACTTATCACCGGTAGTGACACTCCCCCGTTGCCGCGTCCCCTACATGCGCTTCCGGAAGACCATCGTTGGCGTCGCGTACCGGGCGTGACCCTGCTCGGCGATGCCGCGCACCTGATGATGCCTTCCGGTGAAGGCGCCAATCTCGCCATGTACGACGGCGCCGAACTAGGGAGAGCGCTTGCGGCGCATCCACACGACGCCGAAGTCGCGCTTGTGGCCTATGAGGAAGCGTTGTTTCCGCGCAGCGCCAAGGCCGCGACCGAGGCAAGGGCGTTGAGCAAGTTGCTGCTCGGCGAGAAGGCGCCGCGAAGCCTTGTAGACATGTTCACCGGTTTCCAGCCTGCTGGCGCCGCCGTTTGAGCCCGTGACGGCGCTCCTGTAGATTTCACGGCTTCTAAGGGCCCGCGATCGTGCCGGCCAGACAGGACGCTGGATGATCATTCAAGACCGCCCGGCCGCGCGCCGCGCGAAGTGGGCGCTGCCGGCCTGGGTGCTGGGCGCCCTCGTTGGCGTTTATATCCTTGCCGTGCTAAATCGCACCCTCTGGCCCGAAGTGCGCGAGGCCCTTGCGGCTTCCCAGGGTCTGCCCGGATTCTGGGCCTTGAGTGTGACGGTTTATTGTCGACTGTTAGGTAACCTCGTCCTGACCCTTGCGTTGGCCACGTGGCCGCGCGTGGGCAAGTTCTTGTTGGCCCTCCTGGTCCTCGTATCAGCGGCCAGCGCGTACTACGAGCAGACGTTCGGCGCCCGCCTGAACGAAGAAATCATCCAGAGCATTTTCGAGACGACGCGTGCGGAAGCCGCGGCGCTGATTACCACGGCGTCCGTCGGCTGGATTGCCCTGTTCGGCGTCTTGCCGGCGGTCCTCATTTTGTGGGTGCCGGTCCGCTTCCCGCCGAAGTGGCGCAGCCTGAGGTGGCGTGCGGCTATCGTACTGGCCGCGACGGCTCTGCTGCTCGTGCCGCCCCTGCTGACCGGTCGCAATTACGTTTACTTCGAGCGCAACCACCGTCCGATGTATGAGGTGTTCAATCCGTACGCGGCACTCAGCGGCACGTTCCACTATCTCCAGCGGGATGTCTTCCGTAAAAAGGCGACGATGACGCCGATCGGCACCGATGCCACGCTGGCACCGGATCCCGCCATGGCGGCACGCAAGCGGGTGGTCGTGTTCGTGGTGGGCGAGACGGCACGGGCAGAGAATCAGTCGCTGCAGGGTTATGCGCGCGAAACCAATCCCGAGATGAAGCGGGCCGGGGCCATCTATTTCAGCGACGCATGGTCGTGCGGCACGGCGACCACCGTGTCGGTGCCGTGCATGTTCTCGAACATGACGCGCGAGAAGTTCGACAAGCCCGTGGCCAAGGCCCATTGGAACGTGCTGGATGTGCTTCAGCACGCGGGTGTGGACGTGTTCTGGCGGGACAACGATGAAGGCTGCAAGGATGTCTGCCTGCGCG
>NZ_JBFUIT010000483.1:0-2082 GCF_056401735.1 Luteibacter sp. P4_D7_3 | reverse complement strand
CTGGATCTGCATCGTTCGCTGTGTGAGGGCAGCGAGCGCTTCGACCGTGGCCGGCGCGATGTCGATCACCGAAACGTTCTTCGTGCGAGCCACGGCGGCCGAGGTCTTCTTCCACCAAACTTCGGCGCTGCGTCCGCTATATGTGTAGACGATGACGCGGTTGGCGCGGCCCGCTGCACGGCGGATGCGCTGTTCATCGGGCTGGCCGACCTCGATCCACAGGTCCACCTCGCCAGTGAGTTCCTTGCGCCACAGATCCGGCTCGTCCTCGGAGCTGATGCCCTTGCCGAAGGCCAGTGAGTCATCCGCATTCAGGGCGAAAGCCAGCACCCGGACCATCATCCGCTCGTCGGTTTCCGACGGGTGCTGGGCGATGGTGAGGGGGTGCGCCTGGTAATAGTGCCGGTCCATGTCGCTGACCTGCAGATCGGCCTTGAAGACCGTGGATTTGAGTGCCATGGGGCGATTCTACAGGACTCCGTCCCCTTCCCCTCGGCGACCGCCCGCGGGATGATCGGGCCAGGGGTTCCAAAGGGGGGGGGTCGCATGTCGCATCAGGATCAACAGGTCGAACGGCTCACGTTCTTCTCGGACGCCGTTTTCGCCATCGCCATGACCTTGCTGGTCATCGACATCAAGGTGCCGGAGCCGGCCGTGAGCACGGACGAGGCCTGGGTGCAGGCACTGGCCAACCTCATTCCCCACTTTGTCGGCTTCGTCCTGACCTTCTACGTCGTCGGGGCCCTCTGGGCGGCGCATCACCGCACCTTCGGCCGACTCCGCCACTACGATCCGGCCATCGTCTGGCCAAACCTGACCTTGCTCATGCTGGTTGCCTTCATCCCGTTCCCGACGGCGTTGATGAGCACCCACTTCACCGACCGCGTACCCCAGATGTTCTACGCCTTCACCCTGCTGGTAGCGGGCCTGTGCCAGTACCGCTTGGTCAAACGCACGCTCCGGCCGCCGTATCTGTACGACGATGTCACCACGGACGATGTCGCTGTCGCGATCCGCCGCAGCCTGGGCATGCCGTGCATGGCGGCCCTGGCGATCGTCATCGCCATCTGGTGGCCCGGCTTGAGCAATCTGCCGCTCATGGTGACGCCGTTCTTCGTCATGCTCTTGGCACGCATGAAGAAGGCGCCCGCGATCGTGCTGCCCCAGGATCAGCCCTGAGGCGTCACCCCGTGCCGCGAATGGCGGCAAGCAAGGCGTCGCGACCAAACGGCTTCTGCAGCTGCACGGCGATGCCGGCGGAAACCGCCGGCAGCTCGGCATAACCGCTCGCCAGCACCACGCGCAGGCCCGGGCGGCGGTTAGCAAGCTCGGCAGCCAATTCGGATCCGGTCATGCCGGGCATCGCGTGATCCGTCACCACGGCAACGAGTTCGTCGAGCGTTTCCAGCCGTCGAAGTGCTTCATGGCCCGAGGAAGCTCCACGCGCATCGTATCCCGCGTAGTTGAGCATCTCGACGGCCGTGGACAACACGAGCGGGTCGTCGTCGACGACCAGAATCACAGGCAACGGCCCCTGTTCTTCCGCAATGTGCCGGATCGCGCGCTGGGGAACGACGGGGGCGACTTCCTGGAGAGCGCCAGGCACCGACGGCGCGACCGGCAGATAGATCGTGACGGTCGTGCCGGTGCTCTCGCTGCTCTCCAGTTGCAACGCACCACCCAATTGCTGGGCGATCCCGTGAACCATGGACAGGCCCAGGCCGGTGCCTTTGCCAACGCCCTTGGTCGTAAAAAAAGGCTCCGTCGCCCGCGCAAGCGTCGCGGCATCCATGCCGCTGCCGGTGTCGGCGATCGAGAGCTTCACATACCTGCCGGACGGAATAGCAAGGGTTTGCGAGTGGATAACCTCGTCAGTCACGGCACGAATGGTGATCACGCCGCCCTCCGACATCGCGTCACGCGCGTTGACGCAGAGGTTGAGGACGCAGAGCTCCAGCTGGTTGATGTCGCCCATCACCTCGGGCAGTGACAGCGGAAAGCGGACTTCGATCGCGATCGACGGACCCAGCGAGGTTCGAAGGAGATCCGACATGCCCGATATCAGCGTGACCACGTTGACCG
>NZ_JBFUIT010000482.1:0-2086 GCF_056401735.1 Luteibacter sp. P4_D7_3 | reverse complement strand
GAGCCAGTTCCGCGTCGGTGACCCTCGGACGGAGGCGGAAGTAGTCCGCGATCCAGCGGGCTTTGGCGATCCCCAGCGCACGAACGCTCTGCAGGACGAAGTGACGACGTACCTCCGCCTCCTCCAGAGTGCCCCCAGCAGGCGGCTCGACCCAGCGCGCGGTGACCCGTTCGGCGAGGTCGTATACGCGCTGAAACCGGTCACGTCGCGTCACCATGAGGGCACCAAGCGCGAACCAGGCCTCCAGCCAGCGCTTCTCCGGCTTCCAGCCCCACCAGCCTTTGACGACGGGTGCATCGCGTTCGAAGTCCGCGGCGCGCAGCGGCCCTTCGCTACGGATGCGTTCGAGCAAACGATCCATGTCGGCGCCAGCCTCGGCCCGCGTGCGCTCCGCGCTCTTCTGGGCCCAGTGGCCTCCGCGTCCGGAGCGATAATCGCGGTGGAAGCGATATTCGGACGAAGGCACAAACGACGCTTCGTGTGCCCAGCATTCGGCGATCGCACCCTCGGCCAACGCGTCGTCCAGCCAGTCGTTCCGATACGCACCGAGTCGCGAAAACAGGACCATGTACGGGCTTCGCGCCACGACGTTGATGGTGTCGATCTGCAGGATGCCCATGTGCGCGATGGTCTCGGCAACGTCCGTGCGTTTCGCCTTCCGGCTGCGTCGACGGAGAAGGCCCTGCGCAGCCAGGTGAAGCAACTGCGCCGATCGCAGGGAAAGACGGAGCACGTCTTCCGTGGAGGAGCCGTCGGATACGCGTGATGGCACGGTATAGGCCTGTTTGCAGTTGGGCCGCCATTACATCGTCCCTTGCTAGCGTCGGCAATGTGCCCAACCACCGCTGACCAAAGGAGGCTTTCGATGAATAAGCAAGTTCGCGCCGTTGCACTCGGCGCATCGCTGCTGCTGGCAGGCGCGGCATTCGCTCAGGACGTTCCGCCGGCCACGAGGGTCCCGCCGCCGCCACCGGGCGAGGCTACCCCTCCGCCCCCGCCTGCCCATACGCCGCCGGGCTCCCTGCCACCGCCGGCTGCTGACGCCGCGGGCATGCCGCCCCCGGCATCGGATGCGCCGCCTCCCCCGCCGCCGCCGAGCCCCGAAGCGGGCGCGACGGGTACGACGATGCCTGGCGCGCAGGGGCCAGTCACCGTCAACAGCAGTCCCGCTCCGGCCAAACCGTCGGGTCCGGCGCCTGACTTCGCCACGCTTTCCGGCGGCAAGGGCTTTATCACCGCCACGCAGGCATCAGCGTTCCCCTTGCTGGCGAACGACTTCCAGTATGCCGACGCCAACCGCGACGGAAAGATCAGCAAGGCCGAATACCAGCGCTGGGTGCAGCACTCGGGCGCCAGCGGTCAATGATTGACTAGGCATCGGCAGACGTAGGGCCGGGTGATGGCTCTACGTCTTTTCTTGCGATTAACGACAGCAATGCACGTTATTCACACATTCGTGGCGGCTACACTCCCCGTTCGCCGTGCCGTATCCGGTATGCAGGGAGTGACACCACATGAAGCGATTCCATGCCGCAGGCGCCCTGAGCGTCTATGCATGCCTACACGCAGGCCTCGCCTTCGCGCAAAATCCTAGCCCCATCGATATCCGGGCATGCTCGGCCATCGAGACCGATGCGCAGCGCCTGCTCTGCTACGACAAGGCCACAGGACGCGACAAGCTTCCACAGGCTGCGAAGAAGAAAGACGAGAAGGGCGAATCGGTGAGCGTGGATCTGGCCACGCGCAACTCGAACGACGTCGCTCGCCCCGTCTCCCTCCTCGATAGCCGTTGGGAGCTCTCGCCCGACAGCAAACTCGGCACATTCAACCTGCGTGGCTACAAGCCCACCTATGCGCTGCCGTTCTTCGGCACGACCAAGCAGAACAAGACACCGTCCAGTCCGGCGCCGGACCACACCGTGACCGAGCCGCAGGAATTGCAGAATGTCGAGGCGAAATTCCAGATCAGCCTGAAAACCAAGGTCTGGGAAAACATCTTCGGCGACAACGGTGACCTGTGGGTCGGTTATACCCAGTCGTCGCGCTGGCAGGTCTACAACAAGGAAAACTCGCGCCCGTTCCGTGA
>NZ_JBFUIT010000481.1:0-2105 GCF_056401735.1 Luteibacter sp. P4_D7_3 | reverse complement strand
GTTCTCCCTTGCTCCGGCACCCTTTGTCGCGAACGTGCCGGTGGTACCGACGGGTGTCCCCGCGAGCCTTCTCGAGCGCCGCCCGGATGTCGCCGCCAGTGAGCGCCGCATGGCCGCCGCCAGCGCCCGTATCGGTGTCGCCAAAGCCGAGACCCTGCCTTCGATCAATCTGGCCGCGGGTATCGGCATCCTGAAGGGTCCCACCGGAACGGCGGACATTCGCGCGCCGCTGTTCACCGGCGGTCGCCTGACCGGACAGCTCACCAACGCCGACGAAGCCTATAACGAGGCGGTCGCGAACTATCGGCAGACCGTGCTCGACGCGTTCCGCGAAGTGGAAGACGGCCTCGTGATCACCAGCACCCTGGCGGCTAACGCCGACATTCAGGCCAAGGCAGCCACGGCAGCGACGGAGTCGGACCGGGTCACGCAGAACCAGTACAAGCAAGGTGTCGCGGACTATCCCGCCGTCGTCGATGCCGCGAATGCGGCGCTCGACGCCGGCCGTGGCGAGCAGCAGCTTCGCCTTCGCCGCCTGGATGCCAGCGTGAACCTCATCATGGCCCTGGGTGGCGGTTGGCAGCCGGAGTCCGTGCGCGACCCGAAATCGCCGCGCTGAACCCATTACAAGGGATAGTGGGCGATCAGGGTTTCCAGGCGGGACCGGGTTTCCTTGGCCAGCGGCGCCGGCGTGTCGTAATGGCGCCGGCCCGATAGCGCCTCGGCGACCATTTCGTCGTGGCGCGAACCCATCAGGCCATTGATGGCGGCGAGGAACCGCGACATCCGGTAGGCGTGATCATTCGGACCGAGCGATCGCAGCGTGTCGTAATAGGACACCTGCATGCTGACGATCTTGCGCACCGCATGGAACTGATGGCCGGCGAAGGTGGTGCGAGCCACGGCTTGCTTCAGCGCGCGGATTTCCGATTTCTGCAGGGCGATGAGTCCCGCCTCGCTGTCGATCGGCGTGTGTTCCATCGCATGCTTCACGATCGACCAGACGGGCTTTGACAGCAGCAGTCGCAGCTTGAGGCCATAACGGACGATGCCGCTGCGCCGGCCACTGCGAAACGCATCCTGCAGTTTGCCGAGAGCGCGCGTGGTCAGGTCGAACAGGCGGCTCGACCGGTGACCCCTGCTGTATAGCCGTTGCGCGAAGCGCAGATGCTTGTACCGGGCGCGGATGTGTTTGAACTGAAGGCGTTCGTCGGCGCTGAACCCTTCATTGCGGAGCAGCTTCTCGACCAGTCCCAGCAATTCCTCACGTGTGAAGCCGTCTTCCCAGAACTGCAGGCAGACCGCATAGCACTGTCGCATGGTCTCCTGCGGGCAGGCCAGCACGATGGGGTCGGGCAGGGCGACATGGGCATCGACGATATCGTCCACATCCACGGCGTCGAACAAACGCCGCAGCGTTTCTGCCGGAAATTTCTGCCACGTGGGTCCACCACTGCGGGTCATTGCTGCGCTTCCTCTGGCGTGTACAACGAAAGCGTAGGTCGCTTGCGAGGTGACGAGCCCGCAAGTATTTACCGATTTGCTTTCAGTTTCCAGTCAGAGGAACGCAAATGTGCTCAATGCGGATACTGGGCGACCAGGGTCTCCAGGCGAGACCGGGTTTCGTTGGCCAAAGGTGCAGGCGTGTCGTAGTGCCGGCGGCCCGACAGGGACTCGGCGATGAGCTCGTCGTGTCGGGAACCCATCAGGCCATTGATGGCGGCGAGGAACCGCGACATCCGGTAGGCGTGATCGTTCGGACCGAGCGTCCTGCGTGCGTCGTAGAAGGCGACCTGCATGCTGACGATCTTGCGCACGGTATGGAACTCATGGCCGGCGAACGTGGCGCCGGCGATGGCTTTCTTCAGGGACTGCATTTCCGATTTCTGGAAAGCGATAACTCCCGCCTCGCTGTCCAGCTGTGTGTTTTCCATCGAGCGCTGGACAACCGACCAGACAGGCTTTGACAGCAGCACCCGCAGTCTCAACCCACTGCGGACGATGTCGCCGCGCCGGCCGCTGCGAAACGCATCCTGCAGCTTGCCCAGGACGCGCGTGGTCTTATCGAACAGGTAGTCCGCGGCGTGACGCTTGCTGTATAGCCG
>NZ_JBFUIT010000480.1:0-2108 GCF_056401735.1 Luteibacter sp. P4_D7_3 | reverse complement strand
CATCCTGCCGTGCCCGCCGGAGCAGCACTACAAGCTCACGCCGGCGCAGCTGGACGAAGCGCTGGCCCGCAAGCCGCGCGTCTTCCTGTTCAACAACCCGTCCAATCCCACCGGCATGGTCTACACGCGCGATGAAATCGTCGCGCTGGCCGACGTCATCGCGAAGTATCCGGACACCTGGATCATCACCGACGACATCTACAACACCATGGTGTTCGACGGCGTGGGTTACCACAACTTCGTGCACGTGCGCCCGGAACTGAAGGACCGCGTGATCTTCGTCGACTCGCTGTCGAAGACCTACGGCATGCCGGGCTGGCGTGTGGGCTTCATCGCCGCACCGGAGTCCGTGGCCAAGGCCGTGACCACGCTCAACTCGAACCACATCACCAGCCTGCCGGAAGTGATCACCGCCGCGGCCGTCGCTGCGTTGTCGGGCCCGCAGGATGTGCCGGCGGCGAAGTGCGCCGAATTCGCGGTCAAGCGCGATCGCGTTTACAACGCGCTGATCTCAATCACTGGCGTGGTCTGCCCGCGTCCGCAGGGCGCGTTCTACGCGTTCCCGGATATCTCGGTGGCCTTCGGCAAAAAGCACAACGGCGTGGAAATCACCTCCGACGTGGACTTCTGCGCCGCGTTGCTCGAGACCAAGGGCGTGGCCTGCGTGCCGGGTTCGGCCTTCGGCGAGCCGCGCGCGCTGCGCATTTCCTATTCCTGCCCGGACGAAGCACTCGACAAGGGCATGGCCCGCATCGTCGAGTTCTTTGCCGAGCTCACCTGATCATACGTCCCAAGCGATATTCCTGAGGAGTCGAAAGATGAAAGCACCCGTTCGCGTTGCCGTGACCGGCGCAGCCGGCCAGATCGGTTATGCCCTCCTGTTCCGTATCGCCGCCGGCGACATGCTGGGTCCTGACCAGCCGGTCATCCTGCACCTGCTCGAAATCACCCCGGCACTGCCGACCCTGCAGGGCGTGGTGATGGAGCTGAACGACTGCGCGTTCCCGACGCTCGCAGGCATCGTCGCCACCGACGACGTCAACGTCGCCTTCAAGGACGTCGACTACGCGCTGCTCGTGGGTGCGCGTCCGCGCGGCCCGGGCATGGAGCGCAAGGACCTGCTCGAAGCCAACGGCGCCATCTTCGGCCCGCAGGGCAAGGCCCTGAACGACCACGCCAAGCGCGACGTGCGCGTGCTCGTCGTCGGCAAC
Source organism: Luteibacter sp. P4_D7_3 (assembly GCF_056401735.1). NCBI lineage: Bacteria > Pseudomonadati > Pseudomonadota > Gammaproteobacteria > Lysobacterales > Rhodanobacteraceae > Luteibacter > Luteibacter sp. P4_D7_3. The sequence goes on along the minus strand of NZ_JBFUIT010000480.1, from coordinate 897 downwards.
CCGGCCAACACCAATGCGCTGATCGCGCAGCAGAACGCACCGGATCTCGATCCGAAGTGCTTCACGGCCATGGTCCGTCTCGACCACAACCGCGCGCTGTCGCAGCTGGCCGAGAAGACCGGCACGCATTCGACCGACATCAAGAAACTCACGATCTGGGGCAATCACAGCTCCACGCAGTACCCGGACCTGCACCAGACCACGGTGAAGGGCAAGGCTGCACTCGAGCAGGTCGACCAGGCCTGGTACGAGAGCGACTTCATCCCGACCGTGCAGCAGCGTGGCGCGGCGATCATCAAGGCCCGTGGTGCTTCTTCGGCTGCGTCGGCCGCGTCGGCCGCCATCGACCACATGCGTGACTGGACGCTCGGCACGGCCGAGGGTGACTGGGTCTCCATGGGTATCCCGTCGGACGGTTCCTATGGCGTCGAGAAGGGCGTGATCTTCGGCTACCCGGTGACCGTGAAGAACGGCAAGTACGCCATCGTCCAGGGCCTTCAGATCAACGCGTTCTCGCAGGCCCGCATCGATGCGACCGAGAAGGAGCTGCGCGAAGAGCGCGCTGGCGTGGAGCATCTGTTCGCGAAGTAAGCTCGCGGCAGGTTTCTGCAAATAAAAAGGCCGCGCTGCAAAAGCGCGGCCTTTTTTTGTTCTTCACGCATTACGGGGGCCGGGCGCTCGGCCGTCAGGCCGGGCATGCTTTMTCACCTTGCACCTTGCACCTTGCACCTTGCACCTTGCTCGCCTTCGGCCTCGCGGGCTCGGCTTTGCCATCGCTGTCTACACTTGGGCGCTTCGCGGGGAGACCTTGGTGCCCACCCTCGCTGCTCAGACACGTCCTCCGCGTTCGAAAAGGAAGGCCGCTCACGCGGCCCATGTATCTATGTGGCCTACGGC
>NZ_JBFUIT010000479.1:0-2113 GCF_056401735.1 Luteibacter sp. P4_D7_3 | reverse complement strand
GCTCGGGCCAGAGCGCGGCCATGATATTGACCGTGCGGGCGCCCCAGTCGAAGCCGCCGAGGGTGGCTTTCTTGATCTTGAGGGCATCCATCAAGGCAAGGATGTCGGCGGCGATCGCAGCCTGCTGGCCGTTGCGCGGGGTATCTGCCGAAAGGAACGTCGTGCTGCCATAACCACGGAGGAAGGGAACGATCACCCGGTATCCCGCTGCCGCGAGGATCGGGGCGACATCCACGAAGCTATAGATGTCGTAGGGCCAGCCATGGACGAGAATGACCACCGGCCCCCTGGCCGGGCCGTCTTCGGCGTAACCGATATCGAGGACGCCGGCCTTGACCTGCTTGAGGCTGTGGAACGATGTCGCTCCGGCGGGGGGTGTCGTTCCGGTGGCCGGCGCTGGAACCGTGCCGGCTTTCGAGCTGGCGATGGCATTCATCCCGAACGGGGCGAACGCCATGCCCAGGGCCGTGGCACCGACAAAATGCCGCCGTTTCCGATCGAGTTCATCCGACATCGCTGGCCCTCCTGAAAACACTGGAAAAACTTACGATAACGTCGCCACGCGCCGGGTGATTGCATCCAACACTTCGACAGGTACAGCCGGATACAAAAAGTCGTCTTCGCAGTATCCTGCGTCGCTTCTTACAGGAAACGCCGCCGTGATCGAGAAAAAACAGCTTGAGTTGATGTTCGAACAGATCGCCGACAACACCGACTGGGACCTGTCCGCACCGCTGATCTGGGGTTTCTTCTTCACCGACGCCTCGGCTGAAAAACTTCGTGCCGTCGTGCCCGCCCTCGAACAGGATGGCTACCGCTTCGTCGACGTCTTCCTGGCCGACAAGGACGAGCCAGCCGCTGCGGACCTGTGGATGCTCCACGTCGAGAAAATCGAAGTGCACACGCCGGACAGCCTCGACCAGCGCAACGACGCCTTGTACCGGTTTGCCGCCGAACACGCACTGGGTGCGTACGACGGTATGGATGTCGCTCCGGTCGATGCCGAGGAAGACTGACCGGCGATCACCCATCATGTGAAGGCGCCTTCACGGGRCGCCAGACGAGAGGCAGTACCTTCGCACCATGCATACCCCCACCTCTTCCGTGACCATGGACGATTCCGCTTACCGCCGTCTGGTCGAAGGCATCTCTGACTACGCGATCTTCTGGCTTCAGCCCGGCGGCACCGTGGCCACGTGGAATGCTGGCGCCTTCCATGCGACCGGATACACCGCCGATGACATGGTCGGCGCACCGTTCTCCTTGCTCTTCTCCGGCGACGACAGCGCGGCGGGGGTGGCCGACACCTTGCTGAAGGTGGCACTCAGCGAAGGACGTAGCGAACTCGACGGTTGGCTGGTTCGCAAGGACGGCTCGCGGTTCTGGGCGCAGATCCTGGTTGACCCGGTGCGCGATGACGACCGGCCGCTCGGCTTCGGCGTGGTGATGCGCGACCGCACGGAACGCAAGCGCGTCGAGGAAGAACTGCGGAGGAGCCAGGAGCAGTTTCGTATGCTGGTTCAGGGCGTGGCCGACTACGCCATCTACATGCTGGATCCGGGCGGACACGTGACGAGCTGGAATTCCGGCGCCGAGCGCATCAAGGGATACACGCCCGACGAGGTCATAGGACGTCACTATTCGGCCTTCTTCACCCGCGAAGATGTTGCCCGCGGTGAACCGATGACGAACCTGGCCGCCGTGGTACGCGAGGGGCGCATCGAAACCGAGGGCTGGCGACAGCGCAAGGACGGCAGCCGCTTCTGGGCGCACGTGGTCATCGACCGTATTACGGACGACGCCGGCGAGCTGATCGGATTTGCGAAGGTCACGCGCGACGTTACCGAACGGCGTGCGGCCGCCCTTGCACTGGAAGAAGCCCGCGAAGCGTTGTTCCAGTCGCAGAAGCTCGAGGCAGTCGGCCAGCTCACAGGGGGTGTCGCGCACGATTTCAACAACCTGCTGATGGCGGTGCAGGGCAATCTGGAATTGATGCGTGACCACGCCGAACTGCCCGAGCGGCTCAATCGCCTCGTGGGCAACGCATTGACCGGTGTGCGACGTGGCGTGACCCTGACGCAGCGCATGCTCGCCTTTGCGCGCCGGCAGCAGC
>NZ_JBFUIT010000478.1:0-2133 GCF_056401735.1 Luteibacter sp. P4_D7_3 | reverse complement strand
CCATTGGCCTGGGCGGTACGCAGTTCTGCGATCAGTTCGTCGCGGTTGCGGGGCTCGCCGGAAAACATGTGGCCCAGACGGTCCCACCAGGATCGGTGAGTTGGGCCGTTGGTACTGCCAGGGTCCTCGTTCATTACTCTTTGATATTCGGCCCGAATGGGCGGAATGAGGAGTCTAACGGAAATCTTGTGACGGTTCAGGGGAAGGCGGCTTGGTAGGAGCCGATTCATCGGCGATCCCGCGCCAGCGGGCCAGGTTTCCGCGAGCACCCTATCGCCGATGAATCGGCTCCTACCGAGCGGGGGAGGCTTCGATATACGGATCTGCGATGCCCAGGCCGGCCAGAATCCTGGTCTCCAAAGCCTCCATCGCCTCGGCTTCGGCCTCGTCGATGTGGTCGTAGCCAAGCAAGTGCAGCGTGCCGTGGATGGTCAGGTGGGCCCAGTGGTCGGCGGGCTTCTTGCCCTGTTCCGCGGCCTCGCGGGCCACGACGGGCGCACAGATCACCAGGTCGCCGATGAGGGGCAGATCCACGCCCGGCGGGAGCTCCACCGGGAAGGAGAGCACGTTGGTGGCGTAGTCACGGCCGCGGTACTGCAGGTTCAGCGCCTGGCCTTCCTCGATATCCACGATGCGGATCGACACCTCGCTGGCCTTGCGGCGACGCGCTCCCTTCAAAGCGGCTTCGATCCATCGGCGGAAACTGGCCGAGGCCGGCACGCCCTTGCGCGGCGCGGCATAGCCTACGGCGACATCGAGCTTGCTCAACGCGCTTCGTCCTTCTGTTCGAAGGCCTCGTAGGCACGGACGATCTTGGCCACGAGCGGATGGCGCACCACGTCGCGCGAGGTGAAGAAGGTAAAGCTGATGCCGTCGACACCACGCAGCACTTCGATCGCATGGCGCAGGCCGGAGCGGATGTTGCGCGGCAGATCCACCTGGGAGACGTCGCCTGTGATGACCGCGACCGAGCCGAAGCCGATGCGGGTCAGGAACATCTTCATCTGCTCGRCCGTGGTGTTCTGCGCYTCGTCGAGGATCACGTACGAATCGTTGAGGGTGCGGCCGCGCATGTAGGCGAGCGGCGCGATCTCGATCACGTTGCGCTCGATCAGCTTGGCCACCTTCTCGAAGCCGACCATCTCATACAGCGCGTCGTACAGCGGGCGCAGGTAGGGGTCGATCTTCTGGCTGAGGTCGCCCGGCAGGAAGCCGAGTTTTTCGCCGGCTTCCACCGCGGGACGCACCAGTAGCACGCGCTGCACGCGGTTGTTCTCGAGCGCCTCGATGGCGCTGGCCACGGCGAGGTAGGTCTTGCCGGTACCGGCCGGGCCGACGCCGAAGTTGATGTCGTGGCTGGTGATGGCGTGCAGGTAACGGGCCTGGTTGGGACCGCGGCCCTTGATCACGCCGCGCTTCACCTTGATCACCACTTCCTGCGCCGATTCGGCGGCCTGGTCGGCAAGCGCGTCGATACCGGACTCGGCCAGGTGCAGGTTGATGACCGCGCCGTTGAGCGTTTCGTGCTCGGCCGCCGCGTACAACGCACGCAGCACCTTCTCGCCGGCGCGGGCGGTGAGCTCGTCGCCAATGACGCGGAAGGTGGCGCCGCGATGGTCGATTTCCACGCCCAGGCGCAGCTCGATCTGGCGGATGTGCTCGTCGAGCGGTCCACACAGGTTGGCTAGCCGGACGTTGTCTTCGGGTTCGAGCGAGAAGTCGCGCTGGATAAGCTGGCTCATGGCATTCACGAGGCGAGCGCGACCTCTTCGTCAAGGCGGATGCGACCGCGGAGGGAGTTGGACATCGCCTCGGTGATCACCACGTCGACGAATTGGCCGATCATCCGGGGGTGGCCCGGAAAGTTCACGAAACGCATGTTCTCGGTGCGACCCGACAGTTCGTTAGGGTCCCTGYGGCTGGGCTTTTCGACCAGCACGCGCTGCACGCTGCCAACCATGGCTTCGTTGATCTTGCGGGCGTTCTCGTTGATCGCCGCCTGCAGGCGCGACAGGCGCGCTTGCTTCACCACGGTCGGTGTCTCGTCCGGAAGGTTCGCCGCCGGCGTGCCGGGGCGGGACGAGAAGATGAAAGAGAAGCTCTGGTCGAAGCCGATGTCCTCGATCAGCTTCA
>NZ_JBFUIT010000477.1:0-2148 GCF_056401735.1 Luteibacter sp. P4_D7_3 | reverse complement strand
AGAGCGAGCTCCTGCCGTGTGTGGGAGCCGCTTCAGCGGCGATGGGAGGACGATCACCCCGCCCGGCAGTCGGCAGACACCTTGACTGCCGAAGCGGCCACGCACTGGCTAAACCCCGCCGGCAAATTGTCGAGGCGCAATGTCTCGGCCACCGGCAGTGAGAACGCGCGAACCTGCGCGTCGCCATGAAATACCGCGTAATAGCAACGGCCGCTCTGGCTCGCCTTGCATTCGAACCACGCTCGGCCCATGTGCACGTCGGTAAAGCTATCGAGGGTAACCGTTCCGTTCTCTCGTGCCGTCGCCACGATGCTGCGATTCTGCGCGTCGGTGCAACCGGCGAGGTTGAGGAAGCAGTAGATGATGGCTAGAAAAAGTCGCATGGAAGTCTCCTTCGTCACATGGYGCGGAAGATGGCCATGAACGGCTGACTCACATTCAAGGTTTCGGGGCGCCCACGCAGGCGCAGGCAACCCTTGCCGGTGTCGTCCCGTTCGACCGAGGCGACCTGGCGCAGGTTGACGATGGTGGAACGATGGATCTGGCGGAACGTCTTCGGATCGAGTTGGCGTAGCAGGTCGCGAATCGGACGGCTCAACAGCGCATCGCCCTCCGCCGTGGCGACCACCGTGTACTTGTTGTCCGCGCGGAAATAGATCACGTCGTCGACGAGGATCAGCCGCGTGGCCTTGCCGGCACCAGCGGTGATCCRGGTCAGTGGCTCGTCCGGCGCTTCGTCGAAGCGCTCGATCATGTCCTTCGCCAGATCACCCGTGCGGCGTGCGTGGCGCGCAGCATCGGCTAGCCGACTGCGCAGACGGGTGACCGTCTGTGCCAGGCGATCCGCAACCACCGGTTTGAGCAGATAGTCGATGGCGCCACGCTCGAACGCGTCGACGGCGTACTGGTCGTACGCGGTCACGAAGACCACCAGGGTTTGCGGACTGGCATCCGCCGCCGCAGCGGCCACTTCCATGCCCGTAAGTCCTGGCATGCGAATGTCGAGGAAGGCGATATCCGGTTGATGCGTGGCGATAGCCTCGAGCGCTTCACCACCGTCCTCGCAGACCGCCACGATCTCCAGGTCGGGCCACGCCTTTGCCAGTTCACGCTGGAGAGCTGCGGAGAGCAGCTTCTCGTCTTCGGCAACGATGCACTTAGGCATGATCGTTCACTCCCGTTGCTGGYAGCGTGATCGTCGCGGCGACGCCGGCTGGGAAGTTGTTACCGATGACAAAGCTCGCCAGCGCGCCGTAGGTCAGGCGCAGCCTCTCGCGCAGGTTCTTCAGGCCGATGCCGGTGCCCGAGCCTTCGCTGCGAAAGCCCATGCCGTCGTCGGCAACCGTCACCGAAAGCACACCGTCTTCCACGCGACCGCGAATCCATATCCCGCCGCCGCCAGGCTTCKGCTCGAGACCATGCTTGATGGCGTTCTCGACCAGGGTCTGCAGCATCATCGAAGGCATCGGCAGCATCGCGATGGCGTCGGCCACCTCGGTATGCACGGTGAGGCGCTCGCCCATGCGCAGCTTCATGATCTCGAGCCATGCCGTGGAGCGTTCGAGCTCCTGGCCGAGGGTCGACAGCGATCCGTCCGTACGCGGCAGCGAGCGGCGCAGGTAGTCGATCAGGTGCCCCAGCATGCGGTCGGCCCGAGCGGGGTCCGTGCGAACCAGTTCCTGTGCGCTGGCCAGCGTGTTGTAGAGGAAGTGCGGCTCTACCTGCGCCTGCAGAAGGCCGAGCTGTGCCGCCGTGAGCTCTTTTTCCATCGTCGTCTGCCGCACGTCGGCGCGCTCGCGGTTGCGCCGTTCGGCCAGGCGCTGGGTCATTGCACGAACCAGGGTTTCGACGTGCTCCAATGACGCACCGCCATCGGGATTGAACCAGTCGACCCAGGCACTGCTGTCCGGCTCGCAGACGAACATGACGCTACTCGATCCGTCGGCTGGCGTAATCGTGGCGGAGATGCGCGTGCTGCGTTCGAAAGTGCCGTGCTGCAACGAGCGGCGGCGTTGCGGCATCGCGCCGGACAGCAGGCGAACCATCGCGTGGATCTGCAGGCCACCTCGCGTACCGTTGATGTCCTGCACGTTCGGCAGTTCGCGGATCACCGCATCGACGATGCCGAAGGCCTCGTCGGCACCGTAG
>NZ_JBFUIT010000476.1:0-2149 GCF_056401735.1 Luteibacter sp. P4_D7_3 | reverse complement strand
CGCTGGACATTTACCGCGGTGATCTGGTGCCCATCCTGCGCATCGCAGAAATTAGGCAAGGTCTTCACGCCAACGAGAGTGCTCTCCAGAGTGTGCTGGTGTTGCGGACGCCTTCTAGCATTCAAGACGCTCGCGCTCGACTGCGCGTCGATGCACAGGCCATCGATAGGGCATGGTCTGCGTATGCCCCGATGATCGAGGGCGTTACGGAGCGCGCTGCAGCGGACAAGCTGGTGGCCGCGCGGCGCATACTCGATCGACTTGATACCCAAGCGCTCGAGACTGCCGCAACGGGCGACTTCGATCCGAGCCACTCGGTCACAAGCGGTAACTATGTCTCGGCGATGGCGCAGGCGAATCAAAGCATCGGCGCTCTTTATGATGAGAACCAGGCGCAGGCCGAGGCTTCTTATCAACAATCGCAGCGACTTTATCAGCGAACACTGTTGGCTTCGCTTGCCGCGGTGGTCGCTGGCCTTGTCGTTTCGGTCGTCCTTGTATCTGTGCTATTGCGCGCCATATCTTCACCGATCCAAAAGGCTGTTTCCTTTGCCGACGCGATTGCTTCGGGCCGCCTACAACAGGCGCCGATGCCGCCCCGTCACGACGAGGTTGGAAAGTTGTCCACGGCGTTACACGCCATGGACAGGCAGCTCACTGGCGTTGTTCTTCAGGTTCGGAGCGGCGCCGACTCCGTGGCCGATGCCTCGCGTCAGATCGCGCAGGGAAACAACGAGCTTTCGCGGCAAGCCCAGCAACAAGCAGCCGCCCTGGAAGAGACCGCAGCCGCAATGGAGGAAATGACGGTGTCCGTGCGGCAAACAGCCAGTCACGCGCGCCATGCCGAAACGTTGGCCACGATGGCCTTGGCACGCGCGGAAACCGGACAAGTGGTGACCCGAGACGCTGTGGCCGCCATGCAACATATCGAAGCGTCCAGCCGCAGAATCGTAGACATCGTCGGATTGATGGACGATCTCTCCTTTCAGACCAACCTCCTTTCATTGAATGCCGCTATCGAGGCTGCTCGGGCTGGCCAGGAGGGCAAGGGATTCGCCGTCGTGGCAGCCGAAGTCCGTGGTCTGGCGCAACGGTCGGCGCAGTCTGCCCAAGAGATAAGGTCGTTGATTACTGATGCGGCGGAGAAGGTGTCGGCGGGAAGCGCCCTCGTCGACGTGTCGGCGAAAGCGCTCGACGAAATCGTTCAACACGTCCGCGAAGCATCCGACTTGGTGAAGCAGATCGCCAATGGAAGCGCTGAGCAATCGCTCGGGATCGAACAGGTAAACAGCTCCGTCACGGCACTGGACAACGGGCTTCAAGGCACCGCTGCGCTGGTAGAGCAGGCCGCCGCCGCAAGCCAGGTGCTCCACACGCAGGCGTCCGAGTTGAGGGGGCGCGTCGATTTCTTCCAGATCGACGGCGCCACCGACGCGGCTCCTGGGGGTCGGTTAGATAAAGTGCGTCCGCTCCCATCGATCGTTTCAGAGCACGACAACGCCTAGGCCGCGCAGGCGCACGGGCGGCACTTTCGCCTTCTTTGACATCCCTATCGATCGAACAGAGTCGCCATGTCCAACGCTTCCTTTTCGCGCTTGAGGCGCATCATCGCGCGACATAGACGCGTGGTCTTCGACGGATCAGCTGTTTCTATCGTTACGCTCCTGGCCCTGTTTTACGCCTACGAGGTAGATATTTTCTGCGCCGCAGAGAATGGGGTGGTCCACGCCGATCGCATCGAGATAGGCGAGCTGATGATGGTGGCTGCCATCTTCTGTGGTGGCCTTGCCATCTTTGCGCTCCGCCGCCTCACCGAGCAGCGGGCGGAGGCGRCACGTCGCGTTGCAGTGGAGGAAGAGGTCCGCACCCTGGCCTTCACCGATGCACTGACAGGGCTGGCTAATCGCCGGCAGTTTGACAGTGCGTTAACTGAGTCCGCCTTGACCCTTCCCAAGGCCGGTGCCAGTCACGCGGTCCTCAGCCTCGACCTCAATGGCTTCAAGCGCATCAACGATCTCCACGGTCATGCAGTGGGCGACGAGGTATTGATGCGGGTATCCGCGCGCCTGCGGGATTGTGTTCGTGAAGGCGATATAGTTGCGAGGCTTGGTGGCGATGAATTCGCGGTGTTGGCTACACACATCGGCAG
>NZ_JBFUIT010000475.1:0-2172 GCF_056401735.1 Luteibacter sp. P4_D7_3 | reverse complement strand
GATTTACCCACGGAACCGGGATCATACTCCCCTCCGGGGGCGACCGGCCAATGGCAGTTAAATGACACTCGACTTTTTGCGCATTATTTCGCAAAAACAATCGCTTAACGAAAAAACCTCGCCTATTTAGCGAGGTTTTAACGAGCCGTTTGGAGGGGTATTACGCCTGCTGTCGAAGGCGGCTGTGGCGATAGCCGTAGGCCGCGTAAAGGGCCATGCCGACCACCGTCCAGACGCCCATCAGTGCCCAGTTGTACCAGTTCATGAAGCAGAGCAGGCCGATGCAGCTGACGATGCCCGCGATGCACGTGAACCACACCCAGGGCACGCGGAAGGTGCGCGGCAATTCCGGCGCGGTGAAGCGCAGGATCAACACGCCGCCGCACACTGCGCAGAACGCGACGAGGGTACCCATCGATACGAGATCGCCGAGGATGTTGAGCGGGAACACCGCGGCGAGGATCGCGATGCCGACGCCGGTGATCACCGTATTCAGATGCGGCGTGCGGTACTTCGGGTGGATCGTCGTGAAGACCTTCGGCAGCAGACCATCGCGTCCCATGATCATGAAAATGCGCGGCTGCGCGATGATCATGACGAGTACGACGGACGACAGACCAATCAGCGCGCCGACCTCGACCACGCCACGCAGCCAACCGAGTTCCGGATGGCTGCGGATCGCCGTGACGACGGGCTCGTCGGTGCCGAGCTGCGCGAACGGCACCAGCCCCGTCAGCACGGCAGCCATGGCKATGTAGAGCACGGTGCAGATGGCGAGGGAGGCGAGCGTGCCGATAGGCATGTCGCGTTGTGGGTTCTTCGATTCCTGCGCMGCCGTCGATGTCGCTTCGAATCCGATGTAAGCGAAGAACACCAGCGCGGCGCCGCGCAGCACGCCGGACCAGCCGTACTTGAAGCCACCCTGGTTCTCGGGAATGAACGGATGCCAGTTGGCCGTGTCGATGTGCTGGGCGCCGACGATGATCACGATAAGGATCAGCGCCACCTTAAGCGCCACCATGGCCATGTTGATGCCGGTGGATTCCTTGATGCCGACGTAGCAGAGCCAGGTCAGCGCCAGTGTGATGCCAACCGCGGGCATGTTGAAAAGGGCGCCGGTGGAGACGAGGTGTCCGTCGACGTAGTCGAGCGGCGCATTCGTCAGCGCGGGAGGGATGTGGATACCGACATGGTCCAGCAGGCTGACGAAGTAGCCGGTCCAGCTGACGGCGACCGCCGAGGCGGAGACACCGTACTCGAGAACCAAGTTCCAGCCGATGAACCAGGCGGCGCCTTCGCCGAGGGTGGCGTAGGCGTAAGAATAAGCGCTGCCCGAGATGGGAATCATCGAGGCGAATTCGGCGTAGCACAGTGCCGTGAACAGGCTGCAGATCGCGGCTAGGATGAACGACAGGATGATCGCAGGGCCGGCGTGGTCAGCGGCCGCGACGCCGGTGATGACGAAGATGCCGCCACCGATGACCGCCCCGATACCGAGCGCGGTGAGCCCCCAGGGGCCAAGTGTGCGGCGCAGGGCGGGGCCGTGCGCGTCGTCGGGTTCGGCCTGGGGAGCTTTCTTGGCAAGTAACTGCTTGAGCATGGACGGCCCGGGAAGAAGTGTCATGGAGAGAATAGTCGCAAAAGGAAAGGCCGGCGGGTGACCGCCGGCCTTTCCCGGTTCGTTTCTATCAGCCGAGCGACTTGCGCAGCTTGCTGTGCCCGTAGCCGTACAGGAAATAGATCAGCTGGCCGATGACGATCCAGCCGAGCATCAGGCRCCAGTGCTCTTCGAAGGCCTGCCAGAACAGGTAGACGCAGGAGACCGCGCCGATGATGGTGATCGGCCAGACGAACGGCACGCGGAAGCTGCGCTTCAGGTCCGGACGGGTGTAGCGCAGGATCAGCACGCCGAGGCAGACGGTGGCGAACGCGAGCAGGGTACCCATCGAGACCAGCTCACCGAGCACGCTGACCGGGAACAGGCCGGCCATGGCAGCCGCGGCGACGCCGACGATGATCGTACCGATGTAAGGCGTGCGGAACTTCGGATGCACCTTGGCCATGGTGTTCGGGAGCAGGCCGTCCTTCGCCATCGAGAAGAAGATGCGCGGCAGGCCCATGAGCATCACGAGGATGACCGAGGACAGGCCGGTGATCGCGCCGAGGATGACC
>NZ_JBFUIT010000474.1:0-2173 GCF_056401735.1 Luteibacter sp. P4_D7_3 | reverse complement strand
GTGCCAGATGATGTTGCCGTCGGGGAGTTCGTGGGTCATCCACACCAGTCCAATCCGGTCCTCTGGCCGCGGGCCGGTACTTCTGGGTGTCTGTGCGAGTTGCATTGCAGGGTATAGGGACGTAGGCAACTGGCCCATGTTTGCCTGCAGGTAGTGACACATGTCCTCGGCCGTGCTGACGATGCCGCCGGCACCGGCGAAAAGTTCCAGGTGCCAACGCGGAACGGCACGACCGTTGGCGTCGTGGCCGGGAGCGAGCACCGCCTGCGCAGTACCGGCCAGCGCGACGCCACTACGGCGCATGCCGAGTGGACCCAGGATGTCCTTCTGCAACAGTTTGTCGTAGCTGGTACCTGCATGCGCCGCGAGGGCATAGCCCAGGAGCGCGACACCAAGATTCGAGTATTCGTAGCTCGCGCCGGGATCGCGGGGCAGTACGTAGGAGGCCAGGAAGGCTTTGAGCTTCGCCACGTCGTAGTCGACATAGGGATCGGCCTGACGCAGCGGCATGAAGTTCGTCGGCATGCGTGGCAGCCCGGAGTCCTGCATGGCCAGCGTTTCCAGCGTTATGACCTTGCCATCGCGAGCGGGCACGGTGAAACCGGGCAAGAGATTGGCTACGGGTTCGTCCAACGTCAGATCCTTCGACGTCACGGAGGCTGCCAGCAGTGTCGCGGTGAACGTCTTGGTGATCGATCCGATTTCGTAGGCGGTATCGGGTCCGGCGTCGGAGCTACCATCCGCTTTCCCGAAAGCGTGGATCTCGCTGTGCTCGCCGTCGACGATGGCGACGACGACTGAGGGGTAGATGCTGGCAGCGACACGTTCGCGAATGGCCTGGTCAACACGTTCGGGCATCGGCACGGGCGTAGCGGCCCTGCAGACGGTGATGGCAAAGCATCCCAATAACGTCATCGCACAGCGCAGCATAAATCCTCCATGGATAGCGGGGTGGCCCCGCGACCTCACGGAGTTTCGACGAGCGCTTGCCTGGCGGCAAGCGCAAGTTCATGCGCGCGGTGTGGACTGCCAGGACCCGTTTTCTTCCTGGCCCGCTATGTCAGGCTTCGGGCGGTACCACGGTCTCAATGAGGCCGGTGGTTACGTCGTATACGAGACCCGAGATGGTGAAGTTCTTGCCCAGGACAGGGTGGGCCCGCAGTGCAGCCACGTCGATGGCGACCGCTTTGTACGGGTCCGTGATGGCAAGCGAATCGAGCTGTTCCAGCGGCACACCCATATACGGTGCAAGCAACTCCGGCGCGTTGTGGTAGCAACCGTTTATGCCGCACTGGGTGTGCTGGAGAACCACCAGGTTCCAGTCCTTACCGACTTCCACACCGCCAGCCTTGGACACGGTGCTGAGAATCTTCATGGTCTCGAACAGCGAGGGGTTCACGCGTCCACCCACGTTGCGGATGATCGCCGCCTCGCCAGGTTCCAGCTTCAGGATATCCATGGGATCGACGCGCGGGTCGACGCAGCCGAGGATCAGCGTTTTCAACGTGGGGATGATCTTGAGTTCTTCATGAAAGCCATGCCGTGCGAACTCGGCATTGCGTTGTACGAACTGGGTGATGACGTCCATAACGACCTCGAATGAATGAAGGGAATCAGTTGCCGTTGATCTGATCGGCATGCAGGCGGGCGAATTCGCCCACGGTCATCGAGCGGCGACCGGTGATCGTCTCGACGTTGTTGTCGGCACCGGCCATGTGGCCGTGCTGGTAATCGACCATCGCGCCACTGAGGTGCTGGACGATGTAGGCGGGAACGCCCATCGCCGTGATGGACTGGGCGTATTCGTCAACGGGAAGGTCCTGGAAGACGATCTTGCGGCCGAGCGCCTCGGTGAGCTCCGCAGCCATCTGTTCGTGGTCCATCTCGACCGGACCCGACAGCGGGACGATCTTGCCGACGTAGCCATCCGCATCCTTCAGCAGGGCGGCAATGGCGCGACCCTGGTCGTCGGCGGCGATCGGCGAATGGCGGCCCTTGCCGACGGGCATGCGCAGGATGCCCTTCTGTAGGTACGGCAGCTGCCAGGGGTAGAGCAGCCATTCCAGGAAGTAGGTCGGACGCAGGTGGACGACCGGGACGCCGGACCAGTTGAAGACTTCCTCTGAAATGTACGTATCGCGGCAGGAGTTGCTCGTGGACTCACGGTCGGCCG
>NZ_JBFUIT010000473.1:0-2181 GCF_056401735.1 Luteibacter sp. P4_D7_3 | reverse complement strand
GGATGGCAAGACACCGCTGCTCGCCGATGTGCCATCGGAGAGATTGCCGGAGTACGTTCCGTGAAGATTCTCCTGCTGGGTGCGAACGGACAGCTTGGCCAGTGCTTCCTGAGCCAGGGTGGCCTCGCGCTCCGCGGGCACGTTCTCGCGGCAAGCAGGAATGGCGAACTGGCCGATGGTCGGACCGGCGCGATGGCCGATCTTGCCGACCTCGAATCGATGGAACACGTGCTGGATGCCGAACGGCCGGACATCGTCGTGAATGCGGCCGCTTACACGGCCGTCGATCGTGCAGAAGCGGATGAAGCCATGGCGACCCGGGTCAACGGCGACGCCGTGGGCCTGATTGGACGCTGGGCGGCAGGTCGTGGCGCCCTGGTGGTGCACTACTCGACGGATTACGTGTTTGCCGGCAACGCGAAGGCTCCTTACAGGGAAGCGGATCCCGTGGGGCCGACTGGCGCCTACGGACGCAGCAAGCTTGTCGGTGAAGAGGCGCTTCGCGCATCGGGCGCAGCGCACTTCATCTTTCGCACAGCCTGGGTTTATTCATCGGTCGGGAATAATTTCCTGCGTACGATGCTGCGTCTCGGCGCCACACGCGACGAACTCAGCGTCGTCTCCGACCAACACGGTACGCCGACGGATACGTCTCTTATTGTCGAAGGATCACTGGCGGCCATCGACCGGTGGCTCACTGGTGATGCTGCCGAGCGTTCAGCACTGGAAGGTACATATCACCTGACCGCAAGCGGGAGTACCACCTGGCACGGGTTTGCACAGGCCCTGCTGCTGCGTGGCGCCAACATCGGCCTGATTCCCCGCATGCCACAGGTGTCCGCGATCTCGACCAAGGATTACCCCACGCCCGCGAAGCGTCCGGCGTACTCCGTACTCGACACCGGACGCTTCGCCCGGACGTTCGGCTACGATCTGCCTGACTGGACGCTCGGCATCGACCGCACCTTGACCGCCCTTTCCGCCTCATCGGAATAACTCCCCATGCTCATCCCCCTCATTCTCAGTGGCGGCAGCGGAACCCGGTTGTGGCCCATTTCGCGCCGCAATCTCCCCAAGCAGTTCCTGGCACTGACTGCTCCGGAAACGCTCTTCCAGCAGACCATCAGCCGCGCCGCACTCCTGCCCGATGCCGCCGCGCCCGTGGTCGTTGCAAGTGACGATCACCGGTTTCTCGCTGCCGAACAGCTGCAGGAACTGAATGTGACCGGCGCCAGCATCCTGCTCGAGCCAGTCGCACGGAACACGGCACCTGCCATTGCTGTTGGCGCGCTTCGGGCGCTAGAGAAGGCGGAGGATGCCCTGGTTCTCGTCTTGCCTGCGGACCACCTCATCGGCGACAGCGCCTCGTTTTCGGAAGCGGTCGCCAAGGCACGCCCGCTGGCGGAACAGGGCTGGTTGGTGACGTTCGGCATTCGTCCGGACCGTGCCGAAACGGGCTTCGGTTACATCCAGCGCGGCGAAGCCTTAGGAGCGGACAGCTTCAAGGTGAATCAGTTCGTCGAGAAACCCGAGCTCGCCGTCGCCGAAGGCTATGTGGCAAGCGGGCTGTACGACTGGAATTCGGGCATGTTTCTTTTCCGCGCCTCCCGCTACCTCGAAGAGCTGGGCAAATACGCCCCGGCCATGCTCGAAGCCGCTAAAACGGCCTACGAGCGCGCCAACACCGACCTCGATTTCATCCGGCTCGATTCAGACGCTTTCGCACAGGCACCGAGCGACTCGATCGACTACGCCGTCATGGAGAAAACCGCTCACGCGGCTGTCGTTCCCGTCAGCTGCGAGTGGAGCGATATCGGTTCGTGGGAAGCGCTGTGGATGTCCGCGGAAAAGGACGCCAACGGCAACCATTTCGACGGCGACGTCATAGCTATCGATACCAGCGGCACACTCGTTCGCACCCACAAACGCCACATGGTCGCCACCCTCGGCCTTGAGGATGTCATCGTGGTAACGACGCCCGACGCCACCCTCGTGGCGCGACGCGACGCGTCCCAGGACGTCAAGAAGATCGTCGATCAGCTCAAGGCCGCCGGTCGCAGCGAACACGACCTGCATCGCGTCGTTCGCCGACCCTGGGGCAGCTATGACTCGCTGGAATCGGACGACCGCTTCCAGGTCAAGCGCATCGTCGTCAAGCCCGGCGCCGCCCTGAGCCTGCAG
>NZ_JBFUIT010000472.1:0-2183 GCF_056401735.1 Luteibacter sp. P4_D7_3 | reverse complement strand
GGGTGAAGTCGTCCCAGACAGATGCCAACAATGGCGCGTGATTGGCTATGAGCCCAGCAACCTGCCTGGACCGGACGCCGACGTCACCCTTCTCGGGACCTTTTGAGGCAAGGAGGCGGGGCTCTGCACCCAGCCCCCTGAGCGATCGCATCCACTCAACCAGTGCAATCAGAGGTGCAGCGCTTGAGCGTTCGCCACGCCAGTCCTCACCGAACGCACTGCGACCGAATACGTCTTCATCCCGAACCATCTTTCGCGCAGCCTGGCCACGCATGAGCGCATCGAGCAGCGCCAGAACGACTGGCAACTGGAGATTAGGCGTTGAGATCACTGAGCGCACAAGCCGATTTGCCTGACGCCATTCGCCGCTCAGGTGTCGAAATAGACTAGTGCCCTTGGCGGCGAGAACCGCACGCGCGCTCCCAACGTCGATATCCCAGCCGACGTCAGTGACCTGGCTGCCCAACGTCGCTCGAGCTGCTTCGAGCTCACCAACCGCGGTAGCGAGCTCGCCCGCCCGCTCGACACCCCCGTCCCAAAGTTCCGAGGCGAACGTCTCAGGACTGGCCGGAGGCGCACTGGCTACGCGTTCGCCAATTTTGGCCAGGCGCTGCAGTTCGTTGGTGGTAGGTGAAGTCTCCCGTCCCAAGGCGTGGGCCAAGCCCTTGCCAGCGTGGATGATGACGCTCGCCGCATCGGCAACTTCGCGCAGGTGCCCGATGCCGGCGCTGCTGAAGCCGGAAGGCAGCTCGCCGAAGGCGAGGCGCGGCTCAGAGACATCTGTCGTCCAAGCTGACTCTGTGACGCGCGATGACAGCGCCTGACGGACTTCCTCGTAACGACGCCCATCGAAAAGCACTGCATCGATTGCGCTGGGCTCTTGCCACAAGTCGTGCCCCATAGCACGGGCAGAGAGTGCCGGAGCGCTGGCGACCCTGCGAGCCAGTATCGCCAGTGCCGGCAGATCAGTCAGACGTCGCGGCGCGTCTGCTTCCAGTAGCGTTGCGAGTGCACCGATATGGTTTCGGGCGGTACTGAACTGAGTGGCCAAGCTGCTGACCCTGACGACAAGGCGATCGCGATCGGCCGGGGTGATGGCCTCAAGATTAACGCCGACCCAGGCGTGATCGGCAGGAATTCCGAGATGCTGGATGCGCTCAACGAGGTCCGCCAACAGATCCCGGCGACGCGCAAAGCCGTCCTCGCCCCACGTATCGGGTTGGACCAGCTGCAGGTCGTTCGCTTCGACCCCCAACTGCCGCAGCCGCGTAAGCTGGGCCATCACCTGGAAAGGAGAGAGCCCGGATGCTTTGTCCAGCTCGTGAAGTCGGATCGCATGGCCGTTAAGGTCATCGCGCGCCTCGGTTAGCCGTGCGATCAGGCTCCCTGGGGACGACGCGCGCGGTGCGCCCAGTTCCCATGTGCGTCGCAGCTCCTCGAGAACGGCGCGCTTGTTGGCTTTGTTACTGTGCAATTCGAGGCATGCGTCGCCAACGCCCTTCTCGTCGAGGCGTCGCTTGACTACATCCAGAGCTGCCATTTTCTCAGCAACGAAGAGGACGGTCTTACCGTCCTTGATTGCTGAAGCAATGACGTTGGCGATGGTCTGACTTTTGCCCGTGCCAGGCGGCCCCTGAATGACCAGATCACGCCCTCGGCGCACCTCGTGGATGGCCATCGCCTGCGAACTGTCGCAATCCATGATGTGGAGCATGTCAGCTGGCGAGATAACCGGATCTACATTCGCGTTCTCGTCCAGCATCCCTTCGCCACCTGGAAAACCTTCGGCGAGCAGGCCTTTGATCAGGTCGCGATCTATCAGACTGGCGCCCTTGGGCCACACGGCCGGATCGAGGTCGCGATACATCAGGAACTTGGCGAAGGAAAAGAAACCGATCGACACCTCATCAGGAACAACTTCCCAGCCCTCTTTCGCCTGGACCGTCTCTTGGACACTGGAGAAATAGGCCTCGATATCGAATGAATCGTTTGCTTCAAAGACGGGCATGCGCAGCGCGTGAACGCGGTCCAGATAGGCCTCGAGCGAAAGATTGGAGGCGATATCTTCCTGGCGCGCCTTTACCTTGAAACGCTCGCCTGCCGTACCTCGATCGAGTGAGACCGGAACCAGAATGAGCGGGGCAAAACGGATGTTCGCCGCGTTATTCGGGTCGATCCACTTC
>NZ_JBFUIT010000471.1:0-2184 GCF_056401735.1 Luteibacter sp. P4_D7_3 | reverse complement strand
CATCCCGACCCTCCCGCGCTGATAGCGGCGCTGGCCGAAGCCATGTGCCGGTATACACCAGCCTGTCGACCGCAAGATGAGAGTTCATTCGCAGAAGGATGGATGGCGGTCGTGACACCTTTATTGACCGACCAGGCATGTCACGAAACATCCCCCTTGTTTGCCGGCATGACCGCGCCCGGTGACACGATGTTTCCTACCCGCAAGCGCAAGGCGCACTAGGCGTAGACCACGCTGTCGTCACGTCCCGGGCACGACATCGTCAACCTCATCGAAGCATGGTGCATCCTCCCCTACCGAACGGAGTGCACCCATGGCTAATGAGAAAAATCGCCCGCCGCAGCATCCGGGCCAGAACGATGCGCCGAACGACCAACGCAATCCGACGCGTGAACCCGAGACGGATGCATCGGGCGATCCGCTCGACGACTCGGGCGAAGACAATCATCAGACGAAGAAATAACGCCCTCGGGTGAGAAACGAAGTCGACAAGCGCGGCGGCGACATTCACTATGACGACCTCTACCGATCCGATGCCACGAACCGATGCGCCGAACCCTAGCCGACTTTGCGCCCTGGATCGCCATTGCCCTGGCCATCGGCGTCGCCGCAGCGTACTTCGCCCTGAACGCGCCGAGCGGGCGAGAAACGTACGACGACTGCCTCGCCCGTCTCGCCACCTCCGACGACACTGACGCCACCCGTGCGCTGAATCGTGCGTCGTGTGCGAACAGGCCCCGCTCCCCTTCCGGCGCGGAAAACCCCTAGCTCCCCCTTCGCGCCCGTTTCATGGCCATGCGCCGAGCATCGGCGCATGAGCTACTTCGCATGGATACTCTTCATCGGCGTGCTGCTGGTGACCACGTCCATGGCCGCTGGCGTCATACGTCGCGGCCCTATCACGTCGTTCGCCGTCTATCTCGCCGCCGGCATAGCCGCTGGCCCCGCGCTACTGGGCGTTGCGCGCCTGTCATTCGACCATGACAACGCCGATTGGCTACGCTCGGTGACCGAGACGGGGCTGGTGGTGTCGCTTTTCATCACCGGCCTCAAGCTCCGCGTGTCCTTCCGGCACGGCGCCTGGGTGACTGCCGCACGGCTCGCCGTGCCCGCCATGCTGCTCACCATCGGCGGCCTCACCGTGCTTGCCCACCTTGTCCTTGGCTGGTCGTGGCCTCTGGCGCTGGCGCTCGCGGCGATCCTCTCCCCCACCGATCCGGTGCTGGCCAACCTGGTCTCGGTGGACGACGCGCGCGATGACGATGCCCTCCGTGTCGCCCTTTCGGGCGAAGCCGGCCTCAACGACGGCACAGCCCTACCCTTCCTCCTGCTGGCCCTGGGCCTGATGACGGCGCACACCGGAGACACCGGCCTCTGGATCCGCTGGATCGGCATCGACGTCGCCTGGGGGTGGCTGGCCGGGGCCGGACTGGGCTTCGCCGTTGGCTGGCTGGTTGGCTACGCCGGAACCCATTTGCGCCATGTCACGAAGGACGTGGCACCCAGCGATTTTCTGGCGCTGGGCATCATGGCGTTGGCTTATGCGGGCGCCGAGCTGCTGCACGCATCGGGCTTCCTGGCGGCCTTTGCGGCCGGCGTGGGCTTGCGCCGGGTCGAAGTGCACGTGGCCGGCAAACACTCGGCGCAGAGCGAAGACGCCGCCGCCGACGGCACGACGAACCCTGCGGAGCTGCTCGTGCGCCCCAACGAGCGCAGCACCGCCGGCAACGACCACCCCGTGCAGACCGTGGGCTGGGTGGTCTCGGATGCCCTCTCGTTCGGTGACACGATCGAGCGCCTGATCGGCGCGCTTCTGGTCTTCGTCGTGGGCGTCGCGGTGTTGCCTGTTTTCAGTGGGACGGGTGCGCTCGTTGCCCTCGTCCTTTTCGTGGGCATACGGCCGGCGTCCGTCTGGTTGTCGACGGTCGGCAACGGGCTGCCGTGGCAGCGCCGCCTTCTCCTGGGCTGGTTCGGCATCCGCGGACTCGGCAGCCTGAACTACCTTGCCTACGCCCTGACTCACGGCCTAGTGGCGCGGAACGGCGACGACCTCGCGACCGTGGTCCTGACCGTCGTCGCCCTCAGCATCTTCGTCCACGGCGTGACCACGACGCCACTCATGAACTGGCGGGCCAAAGTTCTCGAGCGCCGACGGCAGGAAACCGTCGCTACGTAGAACTACGG
>NZ_JBFUIT010000470.1:0-2202 GCF_056401735.1 Luteibacter sp. P4_D7_3 | reverse complement strand
CACGTAACGTCATGCCGTCAACGTAACAGCTGGCGGGCCCGCGCTCCTTGCAGTTTTGTTCCGTGGCGGGGAGGGATTACGCCTGGCGTGCGGTCTCAGCGGGCGTTGCGCTCGGCGCGCTCGCGGGCTTCCATTTCCTCGAGGGTGTAGATCGTCTCGGGAATCGCTTCCAGGCGTGCCTTCGAGATTTCCTCGCCGTTGCCGTCGGAGATGCCGTAGGTGCCTTCGGCGAGTTTCTCCAGCGCGCGGTCCACGACGGCGATGCGGCCTTCGTTGTGACTCAGGATGGATTCGTCCCGGTCCTGCTGGGCAAAACGCTCGGCGTCGTCGCCGGAATCCTGCGGCTCGCCGCCGGCGGTCTGCTGGAGCAGGCCCTCTTCGTTGCCTGCGTCGTCGGCGGTGCCGATCAGCTGCTTGCGCAGGGCGACGAGGCGTTCGCGCTGGGCGTCGAGAAAGCTCTTGCTGAGAACGGTGTCATTCATGCGGTTGGCCTTGTTTGAAGACGGAGGACTATTCGCCGAACCCACGGCCGCGTCTTGGACGTTTGAACTCGGTGCCCGGGGTCTCGGTATTCGATGGCCGCATGGATGTTAGTCCGTTCCAGGGCTTCTCGCCGTGAACGGACGGGTGCAAAGTAACGGGTTCAACCGAGCGGCCTCGAGGCTGGCAGCCTTGCCATGCCTGCCGTAGATTGAGTCAGCGGGGCCCGGTACGTTCATGAACCCGATGCGGAGCACTTATGGATCGGCTTGATGCCATGCAGTTGTTCGTGCGGGTAGCCGATTCCGGCAGTTTTTCGAAGGCCGCGATCTCGAGCGGCGTTTCCCAATCCACGGTCAGTAAGCAGATCGCCGCGATCGAATCGCGGCTGGGCGTGCAGTTGCTGCGCCGGACCACCCGCGGCCTCAGCGTCACGGAGGCTGGCCAGCAGTACTACGAGTCCATCCTCCAGCTCATCGAGGCCGTGGATGCTGCTGAAGCCAGGGTAGGGCATGCGCAGGTCGCTCCGACGGGCGTGCTGCGCGTGGCTATCTCGGCGGCCTTCGGACGTTTTTTCGTCCTGCCCTACCTCCCGGAGTTCTTCGCCCTCTATCCGGAGATGACGATCGACTTCGACATCTCCGAACGTCACGCCAATCTTGTCGAAGACGGTATCGATGTGGCGATCCGCATCGGCGCGTTGTCCGACTCGTCGCTGGTGGCGCGACGCATCGGTGGGGTTCGCTTCGCGACGGTGGGTACACCTGCCTACTTCGAGCGTTACGGCGTTCCCCAGCATCCACGCGACATCGAAACGATGCCTTGCGTGGTCTTCATGTTCCAGGGCGCCTCGCGCGCCTGGCGGTTCGCAGAGAACGGCGTACCCCTCGTCGTCGACGGCAATCCGGTGATACGTACCAACGATGCCGAACACATCCGGGGCTCGGTACTTGCCGGACTCGGGATGGGGCACAACCCGGGTTGGTTGTACGCGCGGGATATTGCCGAGGGGCGCTTGCAGCAGGTGCTGGCTGGCTACTCGCCGCCCGCCTTTCCGAYCAGCGCAGTGTCGCCGGCAGGTCGTCGACAGACCCGGAAAGCCCAGGTCTTCACTGAGTTCCTGGCCGCCAGGTTCAGCTCCATTCCGGAGCTGAGCCTGTCGGAGTGATCCTGCGGTGGTTAGCGCAGGCCGCCTGAGACGACGATGATCTCACCGGTGACCCAGCGCGCATCGTCAGAAGCGAGGAACACCGCTACCGGTGCGATGTCGTCGACATGGCCGATGCGACCCAGCGGCGTCTGCGAGACCAGGAATGTATCCAGCTCCGAACCGATGATGTTGCCGGTGTGGGTGCCTTCGGTCTCGACGATACCCGGGTTGAGCGAGTTGACGCGGATCTTGCGCGGTCCCAGTTCCTTGGCAAGCACGCCGGTGATGGCATCCAATGCACCCTTGGTCGCGGTGTAGATCACCGACTGCGGCGGCGTCATGCTGCTCACGCCCGAACCGATATTGATGATGCTGCCACCTTCGGGCAGGTACTTCATCGCGGCCTGCGTGACCAGTAAGGTGCCGCGCACGTTGACGTTGAAGTGGCTGTCGAAGTGCTCATCATCGAAGGCTTCGATCGGAGCGAACTTGTAGACACCCGAATTGTTCACCACGATATCGAGCCTGCCGAAGTTCGACACGGCCGCCTCGACCAGGGCCTGCGCCTGGGC
>NZ_JBFUIT010000469.1:0-2229 GCF_056401735.1 Luteibacter sp. P4_D7_3 | reverse complement strand
CCTGCGCGAGCGCCTGAACAAGCAGGTCCGCATCGATGTCGTGCCGAAGGGACAGGAACACGCGGTCGACCTCGGCACGATGCCGGCTCCGGAAGTACCGCTCAACCGCAAGGGCGAAGAACCCGGCACCTCGTTGCGCCACTTCCTCGCCAGCTACAAGGGCAGCGTGCTGATCGCCGCCGACTCGGCCGGCCGTCGCGAAGCGCTCATCGAGCAGCTCGCCGGCGCGGGCGGCATGAAGCCCGTCAACGTGGACGGCTGGAAAGATTTCCTCGCCAAAGACGAGCGTTTCGCGATTACCGTCGCTTCGCTCGAGCAGGGCTTTGCCCTGACGAAGCCGGCGCTCACGGTGCTCACCGAACGCGAACTCTTCGGCGAGCGCRTGCGCACCGATCGCAAGAAGCGCGTCGGCGCCGCTCGCGACCCCGAAAGCATCATCAAGGACCTCACCGAGCTTTCCATCGGCTCGCCCATCGTGCATATCGACCACGGTGTCGGCCGCTACCAGGGCCTGGTGTCGCTGGACGTTGGCGACATGCCCGGCGAGTTCCTGACCATCGAGTACACCAAGGGCGACAAGCTCTACGTGCCCGTGGCGCAGCTCGGCCTGGTCAGCCGCTACACGGGAACGGCGCCCGAACTGGCACCGCTGCATTCGCTGGGCGGCGACGCCTGGGAACGTGCGCGCAAGAAGGCCGCCGAGAAGGTCCGCGACGTCGCCGCCGAGCTGCTCGCGATCTACGCACAGCGCGAAGCCCGCCAGGGCGAAGCGCTGTCGATCGACCGCCAGATGCTCGAGGAATTCGGTGCCACCTTCCCCTTCGAAGAGACCGCCGACCAGCAGGCAGCGATCGACGCCGTCATCACCGATCTCGCCGCGCCGCGCGCGATGGATCGCGTGGTCTGCGGCGACGTGGGCTTCGGCAAGACGGAAGTCGCCCTGCGCGCCGCCTTCGCAGCAGCGACCGCCGGCAAGCAGGTCGCCGTGCTCGTCCCGACCACCCTGCTCGCCCAGCAGCATTACCGCAACTTCGCCGATCGCTTCGCGGACTGGCCGGTGCGCGTCGATGTCGTTTCCCGCTTCAAATCGAAGAAGGAAACGGATGCGGCGCTGGAACGCCTTGCCGACGGTCAGATCGACGTCATGGTCGGTACGCACAAACTTTTGCAGGCCGACATTCGCTTCAAGAACCTCGGCCTGGTCATCGTCGACGAAGAACAGCGTTTCGGTGTGCGCCAGAAGGAACAGCTGAAAAAGCTGCGTGCCGAAGTCGACCTCCTCACGCTGACGGCAACGCCCATCCCGCGCACGCTGAACATGGCGATGAGCGGCCTACGCGATCTGTCCATCATCGCCACGCCGCCCGCGCACCGTACCGCCGTACGTACGCTGATCTCGACCTACCAGCCCGCCCTTATCCGCGAAGCGATTCAACGTGAGTTGGCACGTGGTGGTCAGGTGTACTTCCTGCACAACGAAGTGGAATCGATCGAGCGCATCGCACGTGAACTGGGCGAACTGGTGCCGGAGGCGCGCATCCGCGTCGCCCACGGCCAGATGCCGGAGCGCGAGCTGGAACAGGTCATGGCGGATTTCCATCGCCAGCGTTTCAACGTACTCGTCTCGACGACCATCATCGAATCGGGCATCGACATTCCCACCGCGAACACGATCGTGGTCAACCGCGCGGACCGCTTCGGCCTGGCGCAGTTGCACCAGCTCCGTGGCCGCGTCGGTCGTTCGCATCATCGCGCCTACGCCTACCTCATCGTGCCGGACCGCAAGGCCATGACGGCCGATGCCGAGAAGCGCCTCGAAGCGCTGGCCTCGTTGGAAGAACTGGGCGCGGGCTTTACCCTCGCCACGCACGATCTCGAAATCCGCGGCGCCGGCGAAATGCTGGGCGACGAACAGTCCGGCCAGATCCAGGAAATCGGCTTCGGCTTATACACCGAGCTGCTCGATCGCGCGGTCCGCGCCCTGAAATCCGGCAAGGTGCCCGACTTCGACCTCACTTCCGAACACGAGACCGAGGTGGAACTGCACCTGCCCGCCCTGATCCCGAACGACTACCTGCCGGACGTGCATGCGCGCCTGACCCTGTACAAGCGGATCGCCAGCGCGCGCATCGACGAATGCTTGAGCGAGTTGGAGGTTGAAATGATCGACCGTTTCGGTCTGCTACCGTACCAGAGGAAGTGCCTGTTCGCCGTTGAGCAGCTGAAGGT
>NZ_JBFUIT010000468.1:0-2238 GCF_056401735.1 Luteibacter sp. P4_D7_3 | reverse complement strand
GCCATGACCTGGCTTATTGCTATCGCAGTTGCCGTTGTCGTACTGATCGTGCTCGTCGCTGTTTCCAATGTGATTGTCTACATCCCCAATGACCGCGTCGGCGTGGTCGAGCGCCTATGGGGTGCGCCATCGGTCAGCCGTGGACTGATCGCACTCAAGGGTGAGGTGGGTTACCAGCCGACCGTGTTGCGTGGTGGTCTGCATTACTTCGCCCCGTTCCAGTATCGCGTGCACAAGGTCGACCTGGTGACCATTCCGCAGGGCGAGATCGGCTATGTCTTCGCGCGTGACGGTCACGATCTGGAGGAAGGGCAAGCTTTGGGCCGCACCATTCCGGAAGGTATCGAGGATGTCGCAGCCTTTTTGCGTGCCGGTGGCCAGAAGGGTCCGCAGCGCACGATTCTTCGCGAAGGTACGTACGCCTTCAACGTGGCGCAGTTCGCCATCATTACGGCGTCGCGCGTGCATGGCCTGCTGATGTCCGAAGAGGAACGCGGCACGATCGACCACATGGGCAGCGTCCTGAAGGAACGCGGCGGCTTCTCGCCAGTCATCATCGGTGGCCGTCGCGAGAAGGCCTCCGCGGATGCCGATGACACCGCCAACGACATGCTCGGCGTGGTGACGGTGCACGATGGTCCGGTGTTGCCGCCGGATGAAATCGTCGCGCCGCGCGTGGGCCAGGATACGTCCGACAAGGCGACGTTCCACAACAACTTCCAGAACATCGACGCCTTCCTGCAGGCCGGCGGTAATCGCGGTCGCCAGCATCAGGTCCTCGTGGAGGGTACGTATTACATCAACCGCTTGTTCGCGACGGTGGATTTCATCCCCAAGACGGTGGTGCCGGTCGGCTTCGTTGGCGTCGTGGTTTYGTACATCGGCAAGGCCGGTGCCGACCGCTCGGGCGAGGGTTACTCGCATGGCGAACTGGTCGACAGTGCTTGCCGTGGTGTGTGGAAGGAGCCGCTGCTGCCGGGCAAGTACGCGTTCAACCTTTACGCAGGCAAGATCCAGCTGGTGCCGACGACCAACTTCATCCTGAAGTGGACGCCGGAAGTGACCAATGTGCACAAGTTCGACGAAAACCTTTCCGAGGTGTCGTTGATTACCAAGGACGCGTTCGAACCGCTGTTGCCGCTGTCGGTGGTGGTGCATATCGACTACCGCAAGGCGCCCCTGGTGGTGCAGCGCTTCGGCGATATCAAGCGCCTGGTCGACCAGACGCTGGACCCGATGGTCAGTGCCTACTTCAAGAACATCGGTCAGACGAGAACTCTGATCCAGCTGATCCAGAACCGCGCGGATATCCAGCAGCTGGCCAGTGTAGAGATGATGGAGCGCTTTGCCGCCTACAACCTGGAGCTGCAGGAAGTGCTGATCGGTACGCCGCACGGCAGTACCGGCAACGCGTCGGGTGCGCGTATCGATACGCTTCTTAATCAGCTGCGCGATCGCCAGGTGGCGATCGAACAGGTGGCTACGTTCGAGTTGCAGGAAGAATCGGCGGTGAAGGAGCGCTCGCTGCGCGAGGCACGTGCCAAGACCGATATCCAGGCCGAGCTGACCAATTCGGCGATCCATATCGAGATCAAGAAGAACGTCGGTGATGCCAACGTGGTGGAAGCCACCAAGCGTGCGAACGTGATTGGCATCGACGCGGACGCCGAGCGTCGCCGCCTGACTGCGGAGGGTGATGGCCGTGCGTCGGCGATTGCGGCCGTAGGTAAGGCTGAGGCACAGGCGATCGAAGCGAAGTCGACGGCGTTGACTGGCGAGGGTGCGCGATTGCAGCTGATCAATACGCTGGGTGCGCAGTTTGCCGAGGCGATTCGCGATGGACACATCGCCATCGTGCCGAAGATCTCGTTGGGTGGTGGCGAGGCTGGTGGGAATGGATTGTCTTCGTTGATTCAGCTGGCGAGTGCGTTCCTGGCCGAGCGGGCGGATGGGGAACTCTCCGATGGGAAGGCGTTGCAGACGACCCAGGGGTGAGCTAACAAGCAGCGCCCGCGGTCCTACGGTATCCCCCGGCTTAGCCGGGGGATTTGGATGATCGGGCTTGCGAGAGACGACATTCCCGGGCCAGGTCATTGCCCACCTCTGGTATTTCTCATGCCGAGGCAGCCGCCATCGACTAGAAGGCATGAAATGCGGGCGACGGCGTGATGTAGGCCAATGAGGATTGGCCTGATGGTCAGCTGGTCGCGATAAGCATGCAGATGGCCGGGATAACGG
>NZ_JBFUIT010000467.1:0-2275 GCF_056401735.1 Luteibacter sp. P4_D7_3 | reverse complement strand
CTTGAAGACATCCTTGGCCACGTCGCGCTGCTGGCTGCTTTCGGTGTGTACCGAAATCAGGATGCTGCCTTCGCGTACCTTGGCGTCGTAACGCTTGGCCTCGAACTCGGGAATGCCCATGCCGACGAGCGCGCCGATGATCCCGCCCGTCGCCGTGCCGACCGCCGCGCCGCCAAGCGCGGCCATGATCGGTCCGGCAGCGATGAACGGACCGACACCAGGAATCGCCAGCGCACCGATACCGGCAAGCCAGCCGAGGCCTGCGCCGAGACCGAGGCCGAGGACGCCACCCGTGGTCGCGCCTTCAGGCGCCTTGGTGTGGTGTTCGTGCGCGAAGTCGCGCGTGCCGCGACGGTCGGGAAGGAGCGCCGAGATGTCGTCGCTGGTGAAACCGGCCTGCTTGAGCTCGAGGACGATGTGCTCGGCCTGTTCGACGGTGCGGGTCGTGCAGTAGACAGATGCTTTCATGATGGTCCTCGCGGGTCAGTGTTTGCTGTCGAGCTGGTTCTGGACATTCGCCACGCCGGGCACGGCTTTCACGATCGCCTCGACGCGCGCCTTCTCGGCGTCGTCCTTTACAGGACCGCGCAGGATGACGGTGCCGTCGGAGGCGATGAACTTGACGTTGTGCGCGGACAGGGAGAGCGAATCGTCACCCACGATGGCCTTGCGCACGG
The DNA here is from genome assembly GCF_056401735.1 of Luteibacter sp. P4_D7_3. Classification (NCBI taxonomy): domain Bacteria; kingdom Pseudomonadati; phylum Pseudomonadota; class Gammaproteobacteria; order Lysobacterales; family Rhodanobacteraceae; genus Luteibacter; species Luteibacter sp. P4_D7_3. The sequence goes on along the minus strand of NZ_JBFUIT010000467.1, from coordinate 1,598 downwards.
CGGCGGCGACCTTGATGTCTTCCGCGTCGTTCGGCTGGTCGAAGGCGGTGGTCTGCCCACCTTGCCGGTCGCGCTGGTTGATCTTCGTGTTGTCGGCTTTCGGCGCGTCCTGGGCAAACGCGGCGGTCGCCGCGAGGGCAGTGACGAGGAACAGGACAGTGGATCGTGTGGTCACGGTGAGGCTCCGTGGCTGCGGTGCGCGCAGTACGCCTCAGCGACCGTGAAACGCCGGTGCAGCCGGCGCGATGGTCACACCGCGCGGAAGGTCACGACCAGCACATCCCGGTGGGAGGCCTTGCTCTGGTCCAGCGGCGTGACCGGCGTGACGCCGTGGAACACGCGCGGATCGTGGATCAGCGCGGCGTCGAATGCGTGGGCAAGCGTGAACTCACCCAGCGAACGCCCGTCGGGCGCGTGAATCGTCGTCGTGCCGCTGGCGATGTTTTCGCGATCGATCAGGAGCACCAACACGTAATCGACGCCGTCACGGTGGCTGCCTTCGGGCGTCGRCTCGCCTGCCGCACCGGCCGTGGCCTCGATACGGAACTGGTGTGCCTCGACGTGCCACTGGGCCACCTCCGGCGACAGTCCGCCGAAAAAGTCACGGCAGAAGTCGAGGATCGCGCGCAGGGTCTCGCTCTGGGCGATCTCCGGCAGCACCGGGGCGAACCAGCGCTCGATGTCGCCTTGCAGCGCGTTGTACGAGAGTGTCTGGAAGTGCGCCTGGTGCGGGCGGGCTTCGACGTGGCCGAACGGCGATGCAGCGAACACGGCATGGCGGCGTCGGCGAAAGCGCCCGGTTGCCGCGAGGTACGTGTCCGGCTCGAGCGCATTCCAGCTGGCGGCAAACGCCTCCCAGTCGGTCACCGGCGCGATGTGCTCGACCAGTCGGCGCATGGCGTCACCCTGTACGAAGGCGAAGCCCTCGTCGCGAACCTGGTCGTGGAGGGTGGTTTCGGTCGCTTCGAGGGGGACGTTCATCGCCCCAGTATACGACCCCGACGCCCGGGCCACCTGCGGCAAACAGGCCCGCTCAGGGCGTGCGCAGCGGCTGGGGCTTATCCAGCGCGGCAAGGAGCGCGCCGTCGCGCTGGTATACGTCCGGCTTGTAGGCCAGCTTGCCATCCTCGCCGATGTCCACGGTCCAATAGGCCAGCAGCACCGGTACAGAGGTGGGCAGCGTCACGTTCTGCGTCTTCTTCGTGGCGATGCGATCGTCGATGGCCTGCCGATTCCATTTCTGGTCGTCGTTGAAAAGTAACTGCACGAGTTCGAGAGGGTGCTCGACGCGGATACAGCCCGAACTGGTGTCGCGCCTGGCCTTCGAGAAGAGGTCCTGGTGGGGCGTGTCATGCAGGTAGACGGAGAAGGAATTGGGGAAGCGGATCACCACCTGGCCCAGCGAATTGCCCGGGCCGGCATCCTGACGCAGCGTGATGCCGCGCGGGTTCGACCAGTTCACACCCGACGCGGAAATCGTGTTGCCGGCGCTGTCGAGCACGCGAATGCGGTTGTTGGCCAGGTAGGCGCTGTTGGCGCGGACCTTCGGCAGGATGTCGTTCTTGAGGATCGTCGGCGGGACGGTCCAGGTCGGATTG
>NZ_JBFUIT010000466.1:0-2281 GCF_056401735.1 Luteibacter sp. P4_D7_3 | reverse complement strand
AGTTGATGCCACCGTTCAATCCAAACGGATCACTCTGCGTATATCGACCTGTCGCCGGTTCGTATTCACGCTCACCGTTGTGGTAAAGGGTCGATTCGGCGTCGTGGTACTGGCCGGGGAAGCGAAGATCGAGGGTAAAACCTGTCGAATCGGGCTCTTTCTCACCGAAGGGATTCGCGACGTACGACCAACTCCAAAGCAAGGTGCCGCCTGCGTTAGTTACTGCACGGGGTGCGCCGAATCCATCGGCGTGCACATAGCTGACTTGAATCGCGCTCCCGGAGCCATCGAGAATCCCGACGAGAACACCATCCATCCAGACATAGTCGCGCTCCGATGAGCCTTTCTCAGCCAGGAGATGGGCGTTCTCGTCGTACACAAATCGCTTGTCGAGCATGGTAGGAACGGTGACGAGCTTGGAGACACGCTGACCAAGAGGATTGTAGGTGTAGGTAGCGACATCCGCGCCTCCCCGATTCACCAGGCTCAGGCGATTCCGGAGGTCGTACGAGAAACTGTAGCTCTCTCCCGAAGACACCATGGAGGTGAGGTTTCCAATCGAATCGTAAGTGCGGGCCGTACCACCGCCGATCGACGCGAGCCGATGTGTTCCCGGCTGGTACGTATACGCACCAGCACCGTTGCCGATACCCGTCTTGGTCAGCCGGTCTCCACTGGCGTTCCACGTGAACGACTGCCCCTGGGTCCCGATCGCAACCGCGGATAGGCGCTCAGCCTTGTCGTGCACAATTTTCTCGCCGGACACCGCCCCACCTCCCATAACCTGGGCGTACCCAAGCGGCAGACCGGAAGCATCCCGACTTATCCCAAGCTGGATGGCCGGGGAATTGATGGCCGTCAACCAATAGTTCGCGTCGTAGACGCGACTCACTACCTGTGTCCCGCCCAGCGAATAATTCTCGACCGGGCCAAAGGGAAGGTATGTCACCCCGCTAACGAGGACCTGGGCGGGCGCGCCTGCGGCCTCCATGCGGATAGACGCGATGCGTCCGTTGGCATCGTACGAAGACACCAAGAGCGTGCCTGAAGGGAGCGACGTGCTTGAGACACGGTCGGCCAGCGTATAGGTGTATTCGACGGTATCGCTGGTACCTCCGGAAAGGACCTGGGTCTTCCTGGTGACATTGCCACGCCGGTCATAACAGTACGTCGTCGTGCTTTGTCCATCCATCATGCGCGTGCGACGACCGATGGGAAACGAGGCAGGGCAGCCGGTGACACTCGCGGGCTCGTCGTAGAAGTACGACTCGTCCATCGCGGCTGTCCCGGACTTGATCGTGCGCGGGCGGCCCAACGCATCAAACGCATAAAGCTTCACGATGCCGCGCGCGTCCGTGCTCGTCTGCAGATGCCCCGTGGCATCGTAGACTCCCGCCAGACTTCCCGCGTCCGGACTGCTTTCGCTCACGGGCCGCCCAGACGCGTCGTATGCGAACTGCGTTACCAGCTGACCCGGATCGACGATCGACGCGAGACGACTGGCAGCGTCCCAAACGAATTTGGTACTGCCTCCGTCGGTTCGGGTGCGCGTGATCGGGCGCCGCATCGGATCGAACGTTGAAGTGACGACACGGTTGAGCGGATCGGTAACCTTGGATTCGTTACGATCGGCGTCGTGCTCGAAACGCGTAACCTTGCCCTGGGCGTTCACCACGGTCAACAACTGGTTCAACGCATCGAATGTTCGGTCAACCTTCCTCGCCACGGTGGCGCCATCGGCCCGCACATTCGTCTCATGAAGACGATTTCCCTCACCGTCGAGCACGTAATTCAAGCTGCCGCCGCTCGGCTCCACCAGTCGAACCAACCGGTCGGCACTGTCATACGACAGATCGGTCCGTACGCCGTCCGGATCGGTACTCGAAATGACGTTACCCGCGAAGTCATAACTCAGAGTTGTCACAGCATCGGCCGCTGACGCCGACCCGTCCGCGTTTGCCCGTACCGTGCTGCCGGTAGGCCATCCCCGAGCGTTATACGTGAAGTCGGTGATCACGCCGTTGGGATCCCTTCGGCGAATAAGGCGGTCCATGCTGTCGTACGCCACGTTCGTGGTCACGAAACCCATCGCATTCGTTACGGACGCGACCCGGTTTGTCGCATCGTAAGTTGTCGTCGTTACGCCGCCATTGGGCGCGATGCGCTGCGTCTCGCGGCCTTCGATGTCGCGGACCCAGCGAGTGACCTCGCCGGTCGGTGTGGTCTCGGCCTTAAGCTTGTCGTTCGCGTAGTAAGTGAACCTGGTCACGCCGCCATTGGG
>NZ_JBFUIT010000465.1:0-2284 GCF_056401735.1 Luteibacter sp. P4_D7_3 | reverse complement strand
CTTCAATACGCGCGCCATCCCGACCACCCCCGACCTCAGCGGTGACGTCACCGTTCGCGAAAACGCCTACGGCAAGGGTGGCGGCAGCAACCAGCAGTACAGCACCTTCCTCGGTGCCACGATGAATAACGGGCTGGGACTCGCCCTGCTCTACTCCGGCATGACGGGCACGGACTGGCGTCGCGGCAGCGATGAGAAGGTCAACGACGTTGCCCTGAAGTTCCGTTATCCGGTGAGCCCGACCGCCGAGGTGTACGGCAAGCTCTCCTACTACGACGTGAAGTCGCGCACACCCGGCGGCCTGACCGTCGCCCAGTACGACGCCGACCCGTTCCAGAACACACGCCCCACCGACTTCTGGACGGGCCACCGTAAGGCCGCGGACGTTGGCTACATCAACACGTTGTCCGACGACAGCGAAGTCGAGGTGCGCGTGTACGATAACGAGAGCTATCGCAGCAGCACCCTTATCAACACGACGGGCACCCAGCTGGCCGTCCAGCCCCGCAACTACAAAGTGTTCGGCATCGAACCGCGCTACACCCAGCGCTTCGATCTGGGGCCGACGACCAACGACGTGACGGTGGGCTACCGTTACCTTCGCGAGCGCGGCGACGACGGCAGCTACAACCTCAGCACGGCCACCGGCAAGCTCACTGCACCCACCCGCTTCGATAATTCCACGGATGCCAACGCGGCCTATATCGACGACCGTATCGCCATCGGCAAGTGGCGCATCACGCCGGGCGTCCGCTTCGAGCACATCGATTCCGACCGTGTCGACACGACGCTGGGCCAGCAGTACAGCAGCTTGAACAACAAGCCGTTGCCGTCGCTCAACATCTCGTACCTGCTTACGCGCGACCTGACGCTGTTCACCGACTACGGCACTTCATTCGGTCCGGTGCAGAACATCCAGCTCAATTCGCAGTCCGCGACCAACCCGTTGAAGCCGGAACTCGCGCGCACCGCCGAACTGGGTGCGCGCTGGCAGGGACCGCAGCTGCACGCGGAACTGACCGTGTTCAAGATGCGCTTCGACAACCAGATCCTGCAGGTGCCGGGCGTCCAGCCGCCGACCTTCCAGAACATCGGCGCGACCAACCACAAGGGCCTGGAGTCGGCGATCGACTATCAGTTCGCGGAGCAGTCGGCACTGCACGGCCTCGACCTGTACGCGAACTTCACCTATACGAAGGCGATCCAGGAATCGGGCACCACCGCAGGCCTCGATGTACCGTTTTACTCCCGTCGCACCGACACCGCGGGCGCGAAGTACCAGGTAGGTCTATGGACCTTCAACCTGTCCAGCACTCACCAGAGCGGTCAGTTCGCCGATACGGCCAACACCGTCCAGGAGACGCCGGATGCGCGCGTCGGTCGTATCCCGGGCTTCCGCCTGTGGAATGCGCAGGTGAGCTGGCAGATTCCGGCATGGAAAGGCAGCAGCATCGATGCCGGCGTGAACAACCTGGCCGACAAGCGTTTCTATACGCGCAATGTCGACGGCAACGCCGGACGCATGGTCGGCGCGCCGCGGACGACGTACGTGCAGTTCCGCGTGGCTATTTAACAGGAACGAACTCAGGGATTTCGGTACTTCGGTCCTTGAGGCAGGCCGCGCACGTCGTGGAGTCAAGTTCGACTTTCACGTAGTGCGTCTTGTCGACGCCAGGGCCCTCACCCTGGCGTCGATAGGTTTCATCAGCCCTCTCCAGCTGATGCGACGCCACGGCGGCGCGACCACCATCGAAGATGCTGGCCAGTTGATCGGGCGTCAGGTCGGGAATGCCGATATCCACCTCGACGGTCTTGAAGCAATCGTGCGCGCTCTGGTCCGTGCAGCGGACCGAATACGTAACCATGCGGAGTCTCCGTGGCGTGGCGGGGAAGTCCGACTTTAAGCCCGCACCGGTTACCGTCGCTATCTACCAAGAGCCATAGTTACCGCGCTTGCAGAAGGCCCTCGGCGAGATGCCGGAAGGCGTCGACGGCGACTCGGTACACCGCCGTATCCCATCTGGACGGCGGTCGGGGTGAACTGGCTTACCCACCGAAGCAGCGCTGCCTTAGGAGCGCAGCTTCGCGCGCATCCCCAATGCGTCCACCGGACCCACGATGGCCGATACCGATGGGTTGTCCAGTAACGCGACGAGCATCGCCTTAGCCTCGCTGTCACTCCCTCGCGATACCCGTTCGACCAACTCGGCAAGCTTCAACGTGCTCACAGGCGCCGCCTGGGCAACCGGGGCCGGCGCTGCTCTGCGTGGAACGACCTTTGCGG
>NZ_JBFUIT010000464.1:0-2290 GCF_056401735.1 Luteibacter sp. P4_D7_3 | reverse complement strand
GACCAGTAGCGCGCCGATACGCGATACCTATCTCGACTTCCTCGTCGAGGTCTCGACCGACGGCAACAAGGTCGTCCGCGAGATCACGATGCTGCTCGACCCGCCGGGCGCGCCGGCATCGACGGCCGGCGCCACGGCCAGCGCGCCTGCGGCCAAGCCGTCGCGGACGTCGGAGGTGCCCTCTCGCGTGCCTGCGCGCAGCGAGTCGCGGGCTTCACGTAGCGAAGCGACCCCGGCGGCGCCCCGCGCTGCCGCCGCTCCCTCGGGCGCCAGCGATGGCTCGGTCACGGTTCAACGTGGCCAGAACCTCTCGACGATAGCTCGCGATCACACCAGTGGCGCCGACATCAACCAAGTCCTGCTGGCGCTGCACAAGGCCAATCCGGACGCCTTCTTCCGGGACAATATCAACGCGCTGAAAACCGGTGCGGTATTGCGCATCCCTTCCACCGACGACATCCAGGCCCAGTCGGCCGCGGCTGCTCTGGCGGAAGTACGCCGCCAGAACGAGGCATGGCGCTCGGGCACGGCGCGTTCGCCCTCGGTGGTTGCCGACGCAGCCTCCACCGGCGCAGCACAGGGCCCGGCCAAGGCCGCTGCTCCCGCCAACGATCGCCTGGCCATCGTCCCCTCGAAGGAGGGCGGCGACGCCGCTTCCACCCGAGCCGGTACGAAGGACGGCAAGGGCGACGCCCAGGTCGCCGGCCTGAAGCAGGAACTGACGACCTCGCAGGAGTCCGTCGCCTCGCTCAAGCAGCAGGGCGCCGAGCTGAAGTCGCGCATCGGCGACCTCGAAGAGATCAACACGAAGAACCAGCGCCTGATCAGCCTGAAGGACTCGGAAATTGCCGAGCTCCAGCGCAAGCTGGCTGAAACGCGCAAGGCCGCGGGGCAGCCCGCACCGGCCGCCACTGCGGCTGCGCCGGCTCAGGAAGCAGCGGCTGCCGCGCCGGCCGCCACGCCGGCCGTCGCTTCGACGGCGGCTTCGACGGCCGCCATCGTGCCTGCGCATGCGGCCACGGTGGCCGCTCCCGCTGTCGTCACGACGCCGGTCCAGGCACCCGCCGCGGCGTCGCCGGCTCCGGCCGCCAAGCCCCCCGTGCATAAGTTCAGCCCGGCGCCGGTCGTGGAAGACGATCCCTGGTATCTGCAGACCTGGGCTTGGGGCGGCGGCGCGATCGTCATCCTCCTGCTTCTTGTGGCAGCCGTGTTCGGCCGGAAGAAGCCCTCGGCCGTGGCCGGACCCGCTTCGGCCTCGCTGGCCGATCGTTTCGCGCGTGAACCGAACTTCGACACCTTCGGCCACAACGATGCGATGGACCAGGACCAGCGCGAGATCCTGGACGCGCTGGCCGAGCACCCGGACGATATCGGCCTGCACCTGGAGCTGGTGAGCCTGTACTACGGTCGCCGCGACGTCGAACATTTCGAAGCCGCTGCCGAGGCGATGTTCGCCCACGTCGCGGATCCCGAGCAGCCGGAATGGCGCGAAGTGGTGACGATGGGCGAAGACCTCGCTCCCAGCCATCCGCTGTTCGGCGGCGTGCCGGTCGACGAGATCGACGAGCCGTACGACCATTACGAACCCGGTCACGTGCATTCCGCCGATGAGGCCGCTGCGCTGGAGCAGTTCGATCTGGGCACGTACGTCACCGGTGCGGACGAGGAAGATCGTCCCGTCGTGCAGGCGCCGCAGAAGCACAGCGAATACCACTTCAACTTCGACCTGACGCCGGTGCAGCGCGCCGAGGCCGATCGCCGCCCCAACGCACCGGACGTCTTTGACGTCGATGCACCGGACTCCCTCTACACCGAGGTGCCGGCACACGGTTCGACCGACCACGGTTTGAGCGAGCCGGTTCCGGTGAGCGACGATCGTGCGTCCTGGTCGTTCAACGAAGAGACCGAAGCGGCTGCTACATCCGCCCACGACCTCCCGCGTTTCGACGAGCCGAACTTCCCGGACGAAGAGCCGATCGCCGATCACAATCCGGAAAGCTTCAGCGATGACCCGGTCGATACCAAACTCGACCTGGCCCGTGCCTATCTCGACATGGGCGACGCCGAAGGCGCACGCCTCATGCTCGACGAGGTGCTGTCCGAAGGCACGCAGATGCAGAAAGACACGGCCAAGCGGATCCTCAACGACATCGTCTGACGATCGCCCTGCTGACTACCTGCATGCCTCTATGTAGATACTCTCTTGGCCGTCAAGCGTTCTTGAGGTGTTCAGGGCTGAAGAGCTTCGAGGTATCGAAGTTCTCGTTGTTCTGCAGACAGGCCCACAGGC
>NZ_JBFUIT010000463.1:0-2297 GCF_056401735.1 Luteibacter sp. P4_D7_3 | reverse complement strand
GCTGATCAGCGCATGAAACAGGCCGGTACCCACCGTCACCCACGCGAGCGTCTCGAGGGGAAAGATCACCTTCTTGACGTAGTTCGCGTTCGAGGTAATGAGCACCGGGGCACGGTTGAGGCACTCCGAGAAGAAGTTGCTCACGATCAGTCCGATGAAGAGGACGATCGAGAAGTGTGCGTCACCCGTGGCCGCAGCCGCCCAACGCGACTTGAAGATGTAGCCGAAGACGAACGAATAGATCGCCAGCATCAGCAGCGGATTGAGGAATGCCCAGAACAGTCCGCCCATGGATCCGCGATAGCGGCCCGTGATATCACGCCTGCACAGCTCGAAGACGAGCCGTGCGTGGTGGGCTAGCGATAGATAAGGCCCCAACGGGTGTAGCGGTACCCGCGTCACACCGGAGGGCACGCGAACTGCACTCATGCCAGGACGGACTCGAGCTCATCCCTGAGATCGGCTATATCTTCGACGCCCACCGACAACCGGATAAGACCGTCGGAGATGCCCAGCTTCTTTCGCGTCGCCGCCGGAATGGAGGCGTGGGTCATGATGCCTGGGTGCTCGATCAGGCTTTCGACGCCACCCAGTGACTCGGCGAGAGCGAACAGCTCGCAACGCTCGAGCACCTTGCGGGCCTTCGTCTTGCCGCCATGTACTTCAACCGAAATGATGCCGCCAAACCCGTCCATCTGACGACGCGCCAGGGCGTGCTGCGGGTGGCTTCGCAGGCCCGGATAGATCACCTTGGCGATCGCGGGATGGCTTTCGAGCCAACGGGCGAGTTCAAGCGCACTCTCGCAGTGCTGCCGCATGCGCAGGTGCAAGGTCTTCAGGCCACGCATGGCAAGGAACGAATCGAAGGGGCCGGCCACGGCGCCAATCGAGTTCTGCAGGAAGCCCATGCGCTCCGCAAGCTCGTCGTCCGCCGCGACCACGATGCCGCCCACAATGTCGGAGTGGCCGTTAAGGTATTTGGTCGCCGAATGAAGAACCAGGTCGGCACCGTATTCGATCGGGCGCTGGATCATCGGCGAACAGAACGTGTTGTCGACGACAAGCAGGAGACCGTGCTTTTTCGCAAAAACCGAGAGCTTGGCAAGGTCGACCAGATGCAGCATCGGATTCGTGGGCGTCTCGGCCCAGATCATGCGGGTATTCGGCTTCAGGGCCGCACGCAGGGCCGCGGTGTCATTGAGGTCGACAAAATCGAACTCGAGTCCCGCCGAACGGGTGCGCACACGCTCGAACAAACGATAGGTGCCGCCATAGAGATCGTTCATGGCGATCACGTGGCTGCCCGTGTCGAGCAGTTCCAGCACTGTGGCCGCGGCGGCTAGCCCGGAGGCGAACGCAAAGCCCGCCACGCCGCCTTCCAGCGAAGCCACGCAAGCCTCGTAGGCCATGCGCGTCGGATTCTGGGTGCGCGAGTACTCGAAGCCCTTGTGCTTGCCCGGACTGCTCTGCACGTAGGTTGATGTCGCGTAGATGGGCGTCATGATCGCGCCCGTCGAGGGATCGGGCGACTGTCCGGCATGGATAGCCCGGGTGCCGAGGCCGTGGACGCGAGGGACGGATTTACGAGAAGTCTTTATTTTCACAAGGAATTTTTCCCAAGGTTCATTTGCCGTTCAATCGCCAGCCCTCGCGAACGGCGCTACATATTACACTTGGTATTGGGCATACCGCCGCCTGAACGCGGTAGCTATCGGGCGAGCGCTGACGCGGAGCGAGAGCGCGTCATCCTGTGCAACATGGACGACAACGAGGTTCTATGAAAACACTGTTGGTAACCGGCGGCGCTGGCTTCATTGGCGCCAACTTCGTCCTCCAGGCGGTAGCTGATGGCCTGCGTGTGGTCAACCTGGACAAGCTTACCTACGCCGGCAATCTTGGCACACTGGAATCCCTCGAAAACAACGAAAAGCACCTTTTCGTTCAGGGAGATATCGGCGACCGGGCGCTGGTGAGCCGGTTGCTGACCGAGCACCGCCCCGATGCCATCRTGAACTTCGCTGCCGAGTCGCACGTGGACCGATCCATCGACGGACCCGCTGAGTTCGTCCAGACGAACGTGGTCGGTACGCTTGGCCTGCTTGAAGAAGCCCGCGACTTTTGGCGCGGCCTGGACGGGGCCGGGAAAGACGATTTTCGTTTTCTTCACGTGTCGACCGACGAGGTGTATGGCTCCCTGGGGGCCGAAGGCAAGTTCACCGAAAACACACCTTATTCGCCCAATTCGCCTTACTCGGCGAGCAAGGCGGCGTCCGATCACCTGGTCCGCGCCTTCCACC
>NZ_JBFUIT010000462.1:0-2304 GCF_056401735.1 Luteibacter sp. P4_D7_3 | reverse complement strand
CGGTGAATACGTTGATACCCACAGCGATCAGCGGCATCGCGGCCACGATGAGGAACATCGGCCAACGTATCGCTGGATCACCGCCATACACCACGGCGATCACCCAGATCGGAACGGAGAGCAGGGCCAGGAAGTTGGTCCGACCCAGCCAGACACTTCCGTTCCAACGGCGCTCGCCCTCGTAGCTGCCCCACCGCTCATCGTTGGCGAAACTGTTGCTCATCCGGGTGATGTCCCTCTGGTCGAGGTCTTCGATCCCCTCGGACCACGTGTCACCCAGGAGCTTCTGCCCAAGCTCGGGCGGAACGAAGATCCGCTTGCCGGACTTGTCGTAGAGCCACAGCTCCGTACCGCGCCGGGAGTTCACATAGACCTCGCGCGCACCGCCGATGTCGGAGCGCTCGATGCGACGGGTGGAGACCGCGTCCTTGATCACCACGGCGTCCGGCTCGATCACGATGTGGGTCCGGGTGAGGTTCACGCCGTAGGCGGCCAGGCCAAGGATCAGCACGCACAGGCTGACGCCGAAGGGGGTGACGGCCCGGTCCGTGGCGGTCCACCAGTAGTAGATGACGAAGCCACAGGCCCCGAGCGCGATCAGGACCAGCACGCCGAGAAAGAATTTGACGAAGACGTCCGGCCGGAGTTCCTCGGTGCCGCCCCCGTTCCCTGTGCCCGTGCGCTTGGCCATGCGTGCCCCCTCCCTTGGTGGCCCGATCATACCGAGCCGCCCAAATTTGCGATAATCCCCGGCTCGTACACCCACGGAAGCCCGACTCATGCTGGATCCCGCCCTCCTGCGCGGCAAGCTCGCCGAAACGGCTGAGCGCCTGCGCGCCGCCCGGAACTTCGACCTCGACGTCGTGACGATCGAGCGCCTCGAATCCGAGCGCAAGGCGCTCTCCACCGAGACCCAGGAGCTGCAGAACCTGCGGAACACCCGTTCCAAGGCCATCGGCCAAGCCAAGGGTAAGGGCGAAAGCGTGGACGCGCTCATGGCCGAGGTCGCCGGTATCGGCGACAAGCTCAAGGCCAACGAGCAGGCGCTCGCCGAGGTCCAGGCCAAGCTGGCGGACATCGCCCTGGGCATCCCGAACCTCCCCGACGAATCCGTGCCCATCGGCAAGGACGAGAACGACAACGTGGAGATCCTCCGCTGGGGTCACCCGCGTCCGTTCGACTTCCCGGTGAAGGACCACGTGGACCTGGGCGCCCGTCACGGCTGGCTCGACGGCGAAGCCGGGGTCAAGCTGTCCGGCGCACGCTTCACCGTGCTGCGCGGCCAGCTCGCGCACCTGCATCGCGCGCTCGCCCAGTTCATGCTGGACCTGCACACCACGCGTCACGGCTACCTCGAGCACAACGTGCCGTTGATCGTGAATGCGGCTGCGATGGAAGGCACCAGCCAGCTGCCCAAGTTCGAAGAGGACCTCTTCGGCACGATGGTCGACGAGGTGAAGCGCTACCTCATTCCCACCTCCGAAGTGACGCTGACCAACCTTGTGCGCGAAAGCATCGTCGACGCCGGCGAGCTGCCCATGCGCATGACCGCGCACTCCATGTGCTTCCGCGCGGAAGCCGGCAGCTACGGCCGCGACACCCGCGGCATGATCCGCCAGCACCAGTTCGAGAAGGTGGAGATGGTGCAGATCGCCACGGCCGAGACGAGCTTTGCTCAGCTCGAGGAGATGGTCGGGCATGCTGAGGCTGTTTTGCAGGCGCTGAAGCTGCCGTATCGGAAGGTGCAGCTGTGCACAGGGGATATGGGCTTTGCTGCGGCCAAGACGTATGACCTCGAGGTTTGGCTGCCCAGCCAGAACACGTATCGCGAGATCAGTAGCTGCTCCAACTGCACGGATTTTCAGGCGCGGCGGATGTCGGCTCGCTGGAGGAATCCGGCTAGCAGCAAGCCGGAGCTGGTGCATACGTTGAATGGGTCGGGGTTGGCTGTGGGGCGGACCCTGGTTGCCGTGATGGAGAATTTCCAGCAGGCGGATGGGTCCATTGAGGTGCCGGAAGTGTTGCGGCCTTATATGGCGGGGATTGAGGCGATTGCCTGATCCCTTGGTACCCTCTCGTCGGGTACAATTGGCGCTGGCCGGGTGCAATGCCCGGCCAGTGCGTTAGAAAAATACGGAGAGATGGCCGAGTGGTTTAAGGCAGCAGTCTTGAAAACTGCCGTAGGTGTGAGCCTACCGTGGGTTCGAATCCCACTCTCTCCGCCAGACCACTAGTTTCCAAGTAAAATCAGATACTTGGATTGGTCAGGAAAAATCGCCATCGGGACACATTTCGGGACACATA
>NZ_JBFUIT010000461.1:0-2306 GCF_056401735.1 Luteibacter sp. P4_D7_3 | reverse complement strand
GCGCTGGCTTCCGTGGCGCCGACCAGCGCCCACTCGCCGGGCGATTCGGTCAAGCCGAATTTCTCGCATGTCATTCCCAATATCCCCGGCAAGTCGCTGGTTGCCGTCGAGGTCTCCTATCCTCCGGGCGGCGCTTCGCAACCACATACCCATGCAAAGTCGGCCTTCATCTACGCCTACGTCGTATCGGGCGCCATCGAAAGCCAGGTGAATGACCAGCCCGCGCACGTCTACACGGCGGGGCAGGCGTTCTACGAAGAGCCCGGTGCGCAGCATCGAATCAGCCGCAACGCCAGCAAGACCGAGCCGGCGAAGTTGCTCGCCGTGTTCGTCGTCGATACGGACGACACCGCGCTGACCACGCCGCAGAACGCGGGGAAAGGCCGGTAAGCATGGCAACCACGATCCTCGGGATAACGCTTCCCGACAGCGCTATCGCCCGCGAAGCCACGCAGCTGCTTCGCGACACGGCCAGCGACCTGCTGTTCCAGCACTCGATGCGGGTCTATCTCTGGGGCGCTCTGTTCGCAGAGCGCAAGGGCCTGAGCTTCGATCCAGAACTGCTGTACACCGGCGCGATGTTCCACGACCTCGGGCTGACCGAAGGCTTCCACAGCAGCGCGCTTCGTTTCGAAGTGGATGGAGCGAATGCCGCGCGCGATTTCATGCGTCGTCATGGCATCGCCGAAACGGACATCCATAGAGTCTGGACCGCCATCGCCCTCCACACGACGCCCGGGATCCCGGAATTCCTGCATCCGGAAGCATCCTTGCTTCATGTGGCAGCGGGCATGGATGTGGCGGGGCGCTCATACGACCAGATCACCGACGAAGAGCGCGAGGCGGTAGTGGCGGCTTTTCCCCGTGATGATCGCTTCAAGGAGCACATCATCGATACCTTCTATGAGGGGTTGAAGCGTCGACCCGCCACGACGTTCGGTACGTTCAACGACGACTTTATCGCTGCGAGAGAGCCTGCGTTCCAGCGAGTGGACATCTGCAGCGTGATCCGTCACTCGCCCTGGGCGCATTGACTGAGCGTCACGCGGGGTAATCCTCCGCAACGTCGGCCACCCTATGAGCGATCACAGTCACTCAAGCGACTGACGTGGCTGGCGCATGTCGCGCCAGACGACACCACCCGTCAGCTTGCCCACATGGCCAAGTTGCTCCCTGTCCTCGGTCAGGCGATCCTTGCCCTGTTTATCTCGGGAATCCTGCTCGCGGGTACCCGCGCTCCGTTCATGGCCATCCGGGCGGTAAGCACGCCGGGAGATGGGTAGCTGAAAAGCCCGTGTGCATTTTCGGCCGCACCATGCAGAGAGCACAGGCGATGTGAATGAAAGCTCCGCTACGCTTGCGTCTCCCATAACGCGAACAACGGAGTCCTGTATGCGTTCAATCAATCACCGTGCCTTGCTGTCCCTTGCGCTGCTGTTTGGATGTGGAACAGTTGCGGCCACCACGCCTTCGGGGACAGGGCTGGGTCAATCATGGCCCAATGCCGCCGACCTCAGTGCGAGCCCGAACTTCCATGCTTATCGCTTTGAGAAGCAAGGCGTGCGCTACGTCCAGATCAATGACGCGAACGGCAACGTGCGTGGTGCGGTCGCCTATATCGATGGTCAGGTGCTGGATTTACCCATCGGGGTGGACGCCAGTCACTGGGTTGTCGCCACGGACCCGGCTGCTCCGGTTACGGGGGAAACGGTTTACCAGGACCAGAGCATGACGGTCCACGCGGCGCCGCAGTCCGACGGTACGGTGCGGCTGTTGCTGGCCCCGGGCAACTGCAACGGTAATCCTGCGGATTGCTCGATGAAAGGCCCCTGACAGCACGGGGCATTGATCCGATCAGAGGCGCTCGGGCAGAACAGCCCGGGCGCCTTTGTTCCGGGCACCCCACAGCAGGCTTCCAGACAGCGCGATCGCCAGCACCAACTGGACCCGGATCATCTGGGGATCGAGAAAGTCTTTAGCGGTCATGGCCAGGGCCACACTGGCCGCCATGCCGCCTACCGCCGTGCCGTGCCACCCATGGCGCCACGCCAGGCCGAACACCGGCCAGAGCATTGCCAGCCGGGCCGCCGTGCGTAGTTCATCGTTGGGTGTGAGTACGGCTACCCACGCAAGCATCGCCAGCGCGGGAAGCACCCACCAGAGCGTGTCGCGGAGGAGGGCACTGCACCACACCGACCCCACGCTCAGGGGCGCGTCTCGCAGCGCGCGGAACCGCTCATGCAGGGCCAGAACAACCGGCGTCAGAGTCAGTGCGCCCAGATACGCCCCGAGCAGATAGGCAAAGA
>NZ_JBFUIT010000460.1:0-2326 GCF_056401735.1 Luteibacter sp. P4_D7_3 | reverse complement strand
CATTCAGGCCGAGCGGCGCTGCACGATCAGCTTCTTGATCTCCGCGATGGCCTTGGCAGGATTGAGACCCTTCGGGCAGGTGCGCGCGCAGTTCATGATCGTGTGGCAACGGTAGAGCTTGAACGGATCTTCGAGATCGTCCAGGCGCGCACCGGTGTCTTCGTCACGGCTGTCGACGATCCAACGGTAAGCCTGCAGGAGGATCGCCGGACCGAGGTAACGGTCGCCGTTCCACCAGTAGCTCGGGCACGACGTGGAGCAGCAGGCGCAGAGGATGCACTCGTAGAGACCGTCGAGCTTCTTGCGGTCTTCCGGCGACTGCAGGCGCTCCTTATCCGCAGGAGCCGGGCTCTGCGTGCGAATCCACGGCTTGATGGACGCGAACTGGGCGTAGAAGTGCGTGAGATCGGGCACCAGATCCTTCACCACCGGCATGTGCGGCAGCGGATAGATGTTGACCGTACCGCCACTGCACTCGTCGATGGCCCGGGTGCAGGCCAGCGTATTGGTGCCGTCGATGTTCATCGCGCACGAACCGCAAATGCCTTCACGGCACGAGCGGCGCAGCGAGAGCGTCGAGTCGATCTCGTTCTTGATCTTCAGCAGGGCGTCGAGAACCATCGGACCGCACGTATCGAGATCCACCTCGTACGTGTCGGTGCGCGGGTTCTGGCCGTCGTCCGGCGTCCAGCGATAGACCTTGAAGGTGCGCACGTTCTTCGCGCCCTTCGCCGGGAAATGCTTGCCGGCCTGGATCTTGGAATTCTTGGGTAGCGTGAACTCTGCCACGATTGCCTCTCCGGTCCGGTATCAGTAAACGCGCTTTTTCGGCGGTACGACTTCAACGTCGTCCGTCAGGGTGTACATATGCACCGGGCGGAAGTCGAAGCTGGAGTTACCGGCCTCGTCGATCCACACCAGCGTGTGCTTCTGCCAGTCGTGGTCGTCGCGGTCCGGGAAATCCTCGCGTGCATGCGCACCGCGGCTCTCCGGGCGCTGTTCCGCCGAATGCATCGTGGCCACGGCCTGCGCGAGCAGGTTCGACAGCTCCAGTGTTTCGATGAGGTCGGAGTTCCAGACCATCGAACGATCGCTGACCTTGACCTGGCCGAACGAGGAGTACACCTCGGAGATCTTGGCCTTGCCTTCCTTCAGCGTTTCGCCGGTGCGGAACACGGCGGCGTCGGACTGCATGGTCATCTGCATTTCAGCGCGGATGTCGGCAGTCGGCTTGGCGCCGTCGGCATGACGCAGGTTGTCGAAGCGCGCGAGGATCTTGTCCAGCGCGTTGGCCGGGAGATCCTTGTGCGGTGTGCCGGTCTTGATCAGCTCGGCGCAACGATGCGACACGGCGCGGCCGAACACGACCAGATCGAGCAGCGAGTTCGAGCCAAGGCGGTTCGCGCCGTGGACCGACACGCAAGCGGCTTCGCCGATGGCGAACAGGCCCGGCACGATCGAATCCGGATCGTCGTCACGCTTGGTCACGACTTCGCCGTGGTAGTTGGTCGGGATGCCGCCCATGTTGTAGTGGACGGTCGGCAGGACCGGGATCGGCTCCTTGGTCACGTCCACGCCGGCGAAGATGCGTGCCGACTCGGCGATACCCGGGAGACGCTCGTTGATGACCTCGGGACCGAGGTGCATCAGGTTGAGGTGGATGTGGTCCTTCTTCGGGCCCACACCGCGACCTTCGCGGATCTCGATGGTCATCGCGCGGCTCACGACGTCGCGCGAGGCGAGGTCCTTCGCGTTCGGCGCGTAGCGCTCCATGAAGCGCTCACCCTCGGAGTTGGTCAGGTAACCGCCTTCGCCGCGCACGCCCTCGGTGATCAGGCAGCCCGCGCCGTAGATACCGGTCGGATGGAACTGCACGAACTCCATGTCCTGCAGCGGCAGGCCGGCGCGCAGCACCATGCCGCCGCCGTCGCCCGTGCAGGTATGCGCCGAGGTGGCGCTGAAGTAGGCACGGCCGTAGCCACCCGTTGCCATGACCACGGCGTGGCCGCGGAACAGATGCAGGGTGCCTTCGTTCATGTCGAGGGCGAGCACGCCCACGCACTTGCCGTCCTCGAACACGAGGTCGATGGCGAAGTACTCGATGAAGAACGTGGCGTCGTGCGCGAGGGCCTGCTGGTAAAGCGTATGCAGGATGGCGTGGCCGGTACGGTCGGCCGCGGCGCAGGTGCGCTGCGCGGTGCCCTGGCCGTAGTGCGTGGTCATGCCGCCGAACGGGCGCTGGTAGATCTTGCCTTCCTCGGTACGCGAGAACGGCACGCCGTAGTGTTCCAGCTCGATGATGGCCGGAATGGCCTCACGGCACATG
>NZ_JBFUIT010000459.1:0-2337 GCF_056401735.1 Luteibacter sp. P4_D7_3 | reverse complement strand
GCGGAGCAGGGGCGCTCATGGGGGTTGCCTCGTATTGGGTGGCTAGCGGTTCCCCTTGCTTCTCGAGCTTACCGATCCAATGTGGCCGTTATCTTGGAGCGGTTTGTCGTCCAGGCCACTCACGGCTTGGGAGGTGTACGATCGCCCACAAACGCTAAGGTGCTTGCCCCCATGCCCCAGAAAATGAAGATCGATTTCGTCTCCGATATCGCATGCCCCTGGTGCGTCATCGGCCTCAGTGGCCTCGAGACCGCACTCGAGCGCCTGCACGATGTCATCGATCCGGAGATCACCTTCCATCCGTTCGAGCTGAACCCGAACATGGTGCCGGGTGGTGAAAATACGGTCGACCATATCGTCGCGAAGTACCGTATCCCGGCCGACGAGGCACGTGTCAACCGTGAGCGCATCAAGGCGCGCGCGGCGGCGCTCGGTTTCACCATGAACACCTCGGACTCGACCCGCATCTACAACACCTTCGACGCGCATCGCCTGCTGGCGTGGGCGTTGTCGCAGGGAAAGCAGCACGCGCTCAAGCGCCAGTTGTTCATCGTGAACTTCACCGACCAGACCGACCCGGGCAACCATGACGCCCTCGTCGCGGCGGCCGGCAAGGTGGGCCTGGACCAGACCGAAGCTCGCGCGGTGCTGGAGTCCGATCGTTACGCCGAGGAAGTCCGTCGGGATGAAGCGCTCTGGCAGAGTCGCGGCATTACCGGCGTGCCGGCTGTCATCATCAACGACCAGTACCTGATCTCGGGAGGCCAGCCGCCTGAAGAGTTCGAGCGTCAGTTGCGCAAGATCGCCGAGAGCGCTAGCTAACACCGACACGGAAACGACCGATGGAACCCTCCGATCCCATACGCGATTCGCTGACTATCCGTCCCGCTTTGCCGGAGGACTTCCCGGCGTGGAAGGAACTATGGGATGGCTATAACGCGTTTTACGGCCGTGTCGGCGAAACCGCCTTACCCGAGGAAATCACGGCGGCGACCTGGTTCCGTTTCTTCGACGGCTACGAACCGATGCACGCCATCGTCGCCGAACACGATGACAGGCTGGTTGGACTGGCGCATTTCCTCCTGCATCGAAGCACCACGCAACTGCAGCCGAACTGTTACCTCCAGGATGTCTTCACGGCGGAGCGTGCCAGAGGCAAGGGCGTGGCCCGCGCCTTGATCGACGAGGTCTACGCACGCGCCACGGCGCTTCGGGCGGGGCGCGTGTACTGGCAAACGCATGAGTCGAACGAGACGGCCATGTTCCTCTACGACAAGGTCGCGGAGAAGTCCGGCTTTATCGTCTATCGAAAGCTGTTGTGATATCTACATCGCGGAGGCTCAGATGAAACGAGTGACAGGTATCGGCGGAATTTTCTTCCACGCGCGCGACCCGGCGGCATTGCAGGCCTGGTACAAGAAACATCTCGGTATCGACGTCCAGTCCTGGGGCGGTGCGGCGTTCGACTGGGTCGACGAAGCTGGCAATCCGGTGAAGGGAACCACCGCCTGGTCGATAGGCAAGGCAGGTGGCGATCAGTTCGCGCCAAGTACCTCGACCTTCATGGTCAATTACCGCGTGGCGGATCTTGATGCCTTGCTCCAGGCGCTACGCGACGAGGGCTGTCACGTGCTGGAAAAGGCGGACGACTCCGAGTACGGAAAATTTGGCTGGGTCATGGATCCCGAGGGCAACAAGGTCGAACTCTGGGAACCGCCGGCCACGACTTCCTGAAGCTGATAGCGATGAAGGAGCATCGTTTGTGATGCGACTACAGACAACTTCAAGTTGWTTTGRTACGGTCGTTTCCGTTGCCTGCGTCGTCGCTGTSRAWGCYKCGCAGGCAACCATCGCTCTATGCGGTGAGAAGCGCGGGCCAAGGGTGTCTCACCACCCCTGACCCGCTAACCAAAACCAACTAGGAACCAGTTGATATGGCTACCACTGATAATACGGTACCCGCTCGCCCGCCGRAYCCCCYCGRCGACATTCCCATCGGTCACCGGGCGCTCTGCAGTCCACGCAGACACGGTTGAAGAACCGCGGCGGCAGCCGTAAWCCTGAGTTTTTTCTCGGCCGAGCARCACGGCGCGTCGCCGTGTGACCYGAGAACRGGCGCGGCTGCCTCCGCAACACACTTCGTCAACTCAAGCCGCACGRCGYCCGGACACGGRCAGCCGATGAACCCGCGMATCCGTTTGATCCGCGGCACGCCGGGCAGTGCACGGCGTGCCGCACCTTGGATGCGGGACAGCGCGGCGAGCAAGGAGAGCGTCATGGCTTCATTGRAAAGACCAGACACCCATCCCGGGTTCCACTATCAGATCGATCCGGAAG
>NZ_JBFUIT010000458.1:0-2350 GCF_056401735.1 Luteibacter sp. P4_D7_3 | reverse complement strand
GGGCTGCTTCGTCGGATCATTCCCCCGTATCCCTTGCCGTCGCCGTGCGTGGATGCCGCCATGGGTGCGCTGTCGTACGAAGGGCGTCGCTTGCAGCGTCACCATCTGCACGAAATTCTCAACGAGCGCGCTCGCATGCTCGTTACCTTGCGTCAGATGCCCGGCGTGCGGGAGGTGATGCCTTCGTACGCTAACTTCCTGGCTGTGCGTTTCGACGATGCGGCAGGAACCTATCGTCGCCTGCTCGCCGCGGGCGTGGTCGTCCGCGACGTGTCGAAATACGCGGGACTGGAAGACGCCCTGCGCATCACTATTGGTACCGGCAACGAGAACGACCGCGTGCTCGCGGTGTTGCGCGCGGGAGCGCCTGCATGAGCCGCAAGATCCTCTTCGTCGATCGCGACGGTTGCCTCATCGAGGAGCCGGCCGACCAGCAGATCGACAGCTACGAGAAGCTGGCCCTGATGCCCGGGGTGATTGCCGCCTTGCAGCGCTGTGTGGCCGCGGGCTATGAGCTGGTGATGGTGACCAATCAGGACGGCCTCGGCACGCCTTCGTTTCCGCAAGCGTCGTTCGATGGGCCGCACGCCTTGCTGTTGAACATCTTCGCCTCGCAGGGCATCACTTTCCGCGAGCAGCTGATCGATCGCAGTCTGCCGCATGAACATCGCGACACGCGCAAACCAGGCACGGGCCTGGCGCGGCACTGGCTGGCGGACGATAGCTGGAGCCGCTCGCAGTCCGCCATGATCGGCGATCGCGAGACCGACCTGGCCTTCGCCGCCAACCTCGGTGTACGCGGTTTTCGCGTGGGCGCTGAGGGTGCGAGCTGGGCCGAGGTGGCGCACGCGCTACTCGATGCACCACGCACCGCCGAGGTGCTGCGCAGGACGAAGGAAACCTCGATCCGCGTGCATGTGGATCTGGACCGTATCGCCGAACCGAACGTGCGCACCGGCCTGGGCTTCTTCGACCACATGCTGGAGCAGATCGGCAAGCACGGCGGATTCGCCCTGAGCCTGACCTGCGACGGGGATACCCATATCGATGAACACCACACCATCGAGGACTCCGCGCTCGCCCTCGGCCAGGCCTTGCGCCAGGCGTTAGGCGACAAGCGTGGCATCGGTCGCTATGGCTTCGCGCTGCCGATGGACGAGAGCGCGGCGCGCGCCGAGCTGGACCTGTCGGGGCGGCCGTACTTCGTCTTCGAGGGCCATTTCCCGCGCGATCGCGTCGGTGATGTGCCGACCGAACTGGTGCCTCACTTCTTCCGTTCGCTTTGCGAAACCCTGGGCGCGAACCTGCACCTCACCGTGCACGGCGAGAACGCTCACCACATGGTCGAAGGCTGTTTCAAGGTCGTCGCGCGCACGCTTCGACAGGCGATCCGCCGCGAAGGCGCCGAGCTGCCGAGCACCAAGGGAAGCCTCTGATGAGCGTGGTTCTCGTCGATGCGGGCGGCACCAACATCGGCTCCGTGCGCTATGCCTTGCAGCGCCTCGGTACCGATGCCGAACTCACCTCGGACGCGGCACGCATCCGCGCGGCCAGCCACGTGATCCTTCCTGGCGTGGGCGCCGCGGCACCGGGCATGCGCATGCTGCGCGAGGCAGGCCTGGTCGAGGTATTGCGCGGATTGAAACAACCCGTGCTCGGCGTCTGCCTGGGCATGCAACTGCTCTGCGAGCGCTCGGAAGAAAGTGACACGGAATGCCTCGGTGTGATCCCGGCGACGGTGACGCGTTTCGCCGGAGCACCTGGCCTGCGCGTGCCGCACATGGGTTGGAATACGCTGCAGGTGACCGTGCCTCATTGCCTCACCGCAGGGCTGCGCGAGGGCGATACCGCGTACTTCGTTCACAGCTTCGCCGTCCCGACAGGCGACTACACACTGGCCTCAAGCGAGCACGGTACGCCGTTCTCGGCCGTAGTCGCCTCCGGCAACTTCATGGGCATGCAATTCCACCCCGAGCGTTCGGCCGGTGTGGGTGCCCAGCTCCTGCGGAACTTCCTCGCCCTATGACTTTACCGATTCCAGCCATCGACCTGCGCGAAGGCAAGGTTGTTCGTCTGTTCAAGGGTGACTATGCCCAGCAGACCACCTTCGCCTTCGAGCCCGAAGCACTGGCGGCTCGGTATGCCGACGAAGGGGCGACGTGGCTGCATGTCGTCGATCTCGATGGCGCGCGTTCGGGCCATTTCGAGAACCTGTCCACGATCGCCGGGGTCGCCTCGAGCGGCCGCCTCCGGGTGCAGGCGGGTGGCGGTATTCGTGACGAGGAGGGCGTACGCCGCCTCCTGGATGCGGGCGTGGAGCGTGTCGTCGTCGGCAGCGTGGCCATCCGCG
>NZ_JBFUIT010000457.1:0-2350 GCF_056401735.1 Luteibacter sp. P4_D7_3 | reverse complement strand
CGGCCGGATGGCCTGTCCACAGGTTGGAAAACCACCATGAAATTGAAACTCGATGAGCAGGGCCACGTTGTCGTGGTCGATGGCAAGCCGGTCTACACGCACGACGACGGGAAAGACATCCCCTTCGACGCGCCGCAGGCCATGGGCAAGATCTCCGCGCTGAATGGTGAGTCCAAGACCCACCGCGAGCGTGCCGAGACGGCGGAAAAGACGATCAAGACCTTCGAAGGCCTCGATCCGGAAGCCGCGCGCAAGGCCATCGACACCGTCTCCAAGCTCGACCAGAAAACGCTGGTGGATGCCGGCAAGGTCGATGAGGTCCGCACCGAAATCACGAAGGTCTATGACGTGAAGCTGGCGGACGCGAAGAAGGCAACCGAAAAGCTCGAGGCGGAACTCCGCAACGAGAAGATCGGCGGCAGTTTCGCGCGCTCCAAGCTGATCGCCGAGAAGCTGGCCATCCCGGTCGATATGGTCGAAGCCCGTTTCGGGTCGGCCTTCAAGATCGAGGACGGCAAGGTCGTGGCCTACGGCACCGACGGCAACAAGATTTTCAGCCGTCTTCGCCCTGGTGATTCGGCGGACTTCGACGAAGCCCTCGAACTCCTCATCGAGCAGTACCCGAACCGTGACCACATCCTCAAGGGCAGCGGCGCCAATGGCGGCGGTGCGCAGGGTGGCGGCAACGGTGGCGGTGCAGGAAAGAAGCAAATCAACCGCGCCGCGTTCGACACGCTGTCGCCTGCTCAGCAGCAGGAACACGTGAAAGCCGGCGGAACCGTGACCGACTGAGGAACACCCCGTGGCGAATACGCTTACCGCGCTCATCCCCGACCTGTACGAGGCGCTCGATGTCGTCTCGCGCGAGATGTCGGGCTTCATCCCGGCGGCAACGCTGGACTCCTCGGCCGAACGTGCCGCCCTCAACCAGACCGTGCGGATCCCGATCACGCCGGCCGCCGCTGCCGAGGACATCGTCCCTGGCCAGCTGCCGCCCGACGACGGTGACCAGAACATCGGTAATAACCAGATCGTCATCAGCAAGTCGCGCACCGTGCCGTTCCGCTGGAGCGGTGAGGAGCAGAAGGGCGTCAACAGCGGCCCGGGTTACGCCAACATTCGCCAGAACCAGATCCAGCAGGCGATTCGCACGCTGGTGAACGAGGTCGAGACGAACGTCGGCACCCTGGCGACGCTCGGTAGCCCGTCCCGCGCCTGGGGCACGGCTGGCACCACGCCGTTCGCCACGGACCTCAGCGATCCGGCCAACGTCCTGAAGATCCTGAAGGACAACGGCGCGCCGACAAGCGACCTGCAGATGGTGATCGACACCACCGCCGGCGCGAAGGTTCGCTCCCTGGCTCAGCTGACGAAGGCAAACGAGGCTGGCACCACGCAGCTCCGCGAGCAGGGCACGCTGCTGGACATCCACGGCTTCAAGCTGCGCGAGTCCGCTGGCGTGGGCCAGCACGTGGCCGGCACCGGTGCCGCGTACGTCACCAACGGCGCTCTCGTCGCTGGCGCCGTCACGATTCCGGTCCAGACCGGCACCGGCACCATCGTGGCGGGCGACGTGATCACCTTCGCGGGTGATACCAACAAGTACGTCGTCGCGACGGCCCTCACCGGCGGCAACCTGACGATCTCGGCCCCGGGCCTGCGTAAGGCTGTCGCCACCGGCACCGCGGTCTCCGTGGGTGCCGCCTACACCGGCAACATCGCCTTCAGCCGCTCGGCGATCGTCATCGCCACGCGTGCCCCGGCGCTGCCGGAAGAGGGCGACTCGGCCGCCGACCGCATGCTGATCACGGATCCGCGTACGGGCCTGACGTTCGAAATCGCCATGTACCTGCAGTACCGCCGCGTCCGCTACGAAGTGAGCCTTGCCTACGGCTGGGCGAACATCAAGCCGGCGCACACGGCGCTGTTCCTGGGCTAAGCCCGTCCGGCAGTGGTGTGGCGCTCGGCTTCGGCCGGGCGCCAGATCATGCCCAGTGAGGACATTTCCATGAGCGAGAACACGAACGCAGCGGACGAACTGCTGGCCCAAGGCCAGAGCATCGTCTCCGGGCAGGCCACGGATGTCATTGCCGCAGTACCAGGCATCAAGGACGTGCAGCTGCTCAAGGCGGCACTGATCGCCGAGCAGGCCGGCAAGGTGCGCGTGACGGTCGTCACCGCGATCGAGGACGCGATCAAGGCCGCCGAGGCACCGCAGGACAGCGGCAGCAACGAGGGGAACGGCACCGGCACCGGCACCGGCACCGGCGCCGGCGCCGGTGATGGCACTGGTGATGGCGTCAAGCCGCCAGCCGGCGCGGAAGCCGTTGTCTTCGTCCACATGGTGCTC
>NZ_JBFUIT010000456.1:0-2351 GCF_056401735.1 Luteibacter sp. P4_D7_3 | reverse complement strand
GTTCCACGACACGCCTCATCAATATGACTGGAGAGATCATCGGCCAATCACCCAGCTTTTCAAAAGCACCCTCGTTCCAGAACGCACTGGTACAGAGCCTGGCGGGAGCAAACACAATGCTCATCAATCAACATACCAGAGTACTTTTGGCAAGGACACCGAACGACGCAAAGATACCCGCACATGACTGGCTCGCTTATCTTCTCGTCAGTGGCGCGGGTGGAACTATTATTTTCGACAAAGAGCCAACCCTTGACTATCGGCAACATGACCGCAATCTGATTGGAGCAAATACGGGGATCAAAGCAAAATTGAGTCGATTGAAAAATATGTTTTCTGGTCGCTTCAAAGATTGGAACTCGCAAAATATTTTAATCCTTGAGAATACTCAGGACGCACTCTCGAAGCAGAACCTTGAATACTTCCAAGACTTTTCCGCTGCCCGTCAAAGCGGGTTGCTCAAACGAGTATCCTTGATATTAAAGTCCGGGGTCTATAGACAAACTGCCTCAGGCTCGGCCAGCCTATGGATTGCCGTCATATTCAACAAAATATAGCAAAGACTGTGCCCCATAGCGATTTCCATTTCGCGACCACAGTGCTTCCTAGTCTTCCCTCCCCGCCCCGAACTTCAGAACCAGAAAGACAATGGGTAAATAGGCAGACCCCAGAGCAAGAAAGCCGTCAATGAGGTCACTTGCAACGAGGGCTGCAACCGGGAGCAACCAAAAGAGATTTATTGCTCCAACAAACAATGTCACTTTCTTATGACTGCCAAAAGCTCTAGAAGCGCGCTGATAGGCGTGACTTCTGTGAGCCTGGTAAATTTTTTTACCCTGCAATAGCCTTCGCAGTAAAGTAACCGTTGCATCAACGATAAAAAAGCCCAACAAGATCAGCCAACTCCACAAGAACTCCACCTTGGCCGCACCAGCCCAAAGCGCCATGCCTCCCAAGGTGATCCCCAAAAAGCCGCTACCGGCATCCCCCATGAAGATTCTTGCGGGTGGAAAATTCCAGCAAAGAAAGCCAGACACAGCGCCAGCGAGAATTAGCGGCCCCCATACAAGTTCGGTAGTTCCCACCCACCAATAAATCAGGCACATCCCAAGACAAACGGTCACGGCCTCAATACTGGCCAAGCCATCAATACCGTCCATAAAGTTGTACAGATTCAGCATCCATACCAAATATATCAAAGCTAAAAAATTTCCAGTCCAGCCTAGACCCAGCAACTGCCCCATTACCGTTAGAACGGGCAACCCGCCAAGCCAGTAAAGCCCCCAACCAGCAGCTGTAAAATGTCCTAATAAACGCCATCTCGCGGCGATGTGACCATGATCATCTGCGAACCCAATCACAGCGACAAGTACACCTGCGCCCAATAATCCGAAGCATGTTGAATACCCAACGAGGCCCATCTGAGCAAGAAACAGTAACGCCCCAAAAAAACATACAACAATCGCCACTCCACCGCCACGAGGGGTGGGCAGAGAATGTGAACTCCGGTCGTTGGGAATATCAAGCAATCTGCGCCTCAATGCGTAACATCGAAGGATCAGCGTCATAAGCCACGATGCTACACCAACGCCCAAAACCGACCATAAGATATTCATTTTCGCTGTCCTTCCAGGAAGTACCTTGCGGTCCTCCTCATGACATTTCCTATGTTAGCGGGAGGAACCCAACCCAATAAGTCTCGATTTTTTTGTATATCGACGAGTAACGACTTACACAAGCGCTGAGCAAGCGCTTGCCTCCCCACCAGATATGCCCCCCGCATCAACATCCATCTCGGAACATAAAACAAATAACTCGGGACACCTAGAGCAGCGCAAAGCCGCGTTAGCAACTCACTGACAGATAGATCTTCACCATCGCTCACTAAAAATATCTGGTTCGCTGCCGCAGGATGATCTATGCATGTAATTATGAAGTCCACGAGATTCGGCAGCGCGACCATACTCCGCTTATTTCCAAGCCCCCCCAGAGGCAAAGGTATTTTCTTATCGAGCAAAGCGAGCATTTGAAGAAAGTTGGCTTTGACTCCCGGCCCGTACACCAACGGCGGGCGGATGATCACTATCTCCATCGCCGCTTCCTTACCCAGTTTCATCAACGCCTCTTCAGCCTCATACTTTGACACACCGTACGGGTCTTCAGGATTGGGTACATCATCGGCGCTAAACGGCTTCCCTGGCGTGGAAAACTCACCATTTACTTTGATCGAACTGATGTAAATGAACCGCTTGACACCGGACTCGGCCGCCCGCCGAGCCAAGGCAAGCGTTCCTTCTACGTTCAACTTACGAAACTCGCTGAGTGCGTCAGTTGCAGTCTCATTCATGACA
>NZ_JBFUIT010000455.1:0-2353 GCF_056401735.1 Luteibacter sp. P4_D7_3 | reverse complement strand
CTGCTGGGACAACGCCGTGATCGAGAGGATCTTCAAGACGCTCAAGTACGAGTGGGTACCTGAAGGAGGCTACGCATCTATCGCCGAGGCCGAGAAGGAGCTGACCGACTTTCTGATCTACTACAACCTAGAACGGCAACACTCGCGACTAAACGACATCCCGCCAGTGCTCTTCGAGCAACTGGCGGCTCAGGCTCCTACACCGGTGTCCAGAAAAGCTTGACCACTGCAATGTATCGGCGATCCCTGCGAAGCCCGGCGACCATGCGCGCCGATGAATCGGCTCCCACAAGGGAGCCGATTTTTTTTAGCCGCGGCCTAACAACGTACGCAAGTCGATGATCGCCGCGTTGGCGCGCGAGATGTAGTTCGCCATCACCAGCGAGTGGTTCGCGAAGAAGCCGAACGGCGAGCCGTTGAGGACCACCGGGCTACCCAGCGCCTTCTGCGATTCTTCCAGTTCGCGAATGACTTGCTGCAGGCTCGCATCCGCGTTCTTGCTGCGAAGGATCGGCGCGAAGTCGTGGCGAATCGCCTTCAGCTGCTCCAGCAAGGCCCACGTATATCCGCGCGCTTCATAGAAGTTGTCGTCGATCTTGTTCCAGGGCGTCTTCACGTATACCGCCTTGGATGGCCCCACCTTGCCGGAGACATCGGCGTTGGGCGCCGCATCCACCTTGAGCTGGCCGACGCTCGCCGAAAGCCGCTGCGACAGCGAGCCCAGACGGGCCGACACGGTCTGCAGGTAATCGGCAAGGTTGTCGGCACGTGCGTAGAAGTGCGCGTTGGCGTCCTCGGCGTCGCTGAGACGGACGAGGTATTTCTCCAGGTCGTCCGTCGCCTTGCCGTATTGCGATTCGGAACTCGGCAGCAGCCAGCGATCGTTGGGGCTGTTGAGTAACGGGTCGGCCTCACCGAGATCCTTGTCTTCGGTGGACTGCGTTTGCGAGCGACTGAAGCTATTGCGAAGCGCTTGCGCGAGATCGCGCGAGGCCATCAGCGAGCCGAATTCCCAGTTGGGAATGTTGTCCATGAACACGCCAGGCGGCAGCTTGTCGTTGCTCAGGTAACCGCCACGCTTATCCATCAGCGTATTCACCGATTCGATCAGCGTGTACGTGGTCACCGCACCGGTAGCCATCGGCCGGCCGATCTCCTTCATGTGCGCCGTGGTCACCGTGACCGGATCGAATTGCTCGGGCTCCTTGTCCCACCACCACATGGTGATGAGCACCCACAGGATGAGAAGCGCGATCACGACCGCCACGGTGAGGCTGATCGGGTTGCGCCGACGACGGGTCGGCGACGGTGACGGGGCGGCGTTCGCGTTCATGCCTGTCCTTTATGTGGGGGAACGTGAGGGCTTAGCTTACCCCGCCGGTGCCGGGCGGACCTTTACGAATATTCTCGGTAGGTCCGGTAACACGGGGTGAAGGGTGCCGCGCCCCTTGTAGGAGCCGATTCATCGGCGATCCCGCGGCAGCGGGCCAGGCTGCCGCAAGCACCCATCGCCGCTGAAGCGGCTCCCACATGAAAGATCGCCGATGAATCGGCTCCTACCGAGCGGGCCGACGCAAGTCGACGCGGGACGACGTGGGACCTCAGGCCTTTTGGTAGACCTCGCTGCCCTGGGCGCGGAATTCGAGGGATTTCTCTTCCATACCGGCGGAGGCTTCCATGCCGGCGGCGTAGTCGCGGACGTCCTGGGTGATTTTCATCGAGCAGAACTTCGGGCCGCACATGGAGCAGAAATGCGCCGACTTGTGCGCGTCCTTGGGCATGGTCTCGTCGTGGAATTCGCGTGCCTTGTCGGGATCGAGACCGAGGTTGAACTGGTCGTCCCAGCGGAATTCGAAGCGCGCCTTCGACAGCGCGTTGTCGCGCACCTGTGCACCGGGATGGCCCTTGGCCAGGTYCGCGGCATGCGCGGCGATCTTGTACGCGATGATGCCGTCGCGGACATCCTGCCGGTTCGGCAGGCCAAGGTGTTCCTTGGGCGTGACATAACAGAGCATGGCCGTGCCGAACCAGCCGATCATCGCCGCGCCGATCGCGCTGGTGATGTGGTCGTAGCCCGGCGCGATATCCGTGGYCAGAGGGCCCAGCGTGTAGAACGGCGCCTCGTCGCATACCGCCAGCTGACGATCCATGTTTTCCTTGATCAGGTGCATCGGCACGTGCCCGGGACCTTCGATCATGGTCTGCACGTCATGCTTCCAGGCCAGTTTGGTCAGTTCGCCCAATGTGTCGAGTTCACCGAACTGCGCGGCGTCGTTGGYGTCGGCGATGCAGCCCGGACGCAGGCCATCGCCGAGGCTGAAGGACACGTCATAGGCCGGACACGTCATAGGCC
>NZ_JBFUIT010000454.1:0-2399 GCF_056401735.1 Luteibacter sp. P4_D7_3 | reverse complement strand
GTGCCGGAGTACGGCGAGGGCACGTCGACGACGGCCTTCGCGGTTTCCATGGACACCAGGGGTGCGTCGAGCTTGATCGTGTCGCCTTCCTTGACGTGCCATTCGACGACGGTCGCGTCGGGCAGGCCTTCGCCGAGGTCCGGCAGGTAAAAGGTCTTGATGTCGGCCATTGCGATAGGTTCCTCAGGATGCCGCGAGCGTACGCTCGGCGGCCTCGACGATGCGTTCGACGCTGGGCAGGTACTTCATTTCCAGACGGAACAGCGGGATGTGGGTATCGAAACCGGTAACGCGCTGCACCGGTGCAAGCAGGCTGTACAGGCATTCTTCGGCGAGGCGGGCAGCGATTTCCGCACCGAAACCGGCGGTCTTCGGTGCTTCGTGCACGATGACGCAGCGGCCGGTCTTGGTCACCGATTCGGCGATCGTGTCGAAGTCGAGCGGCGTGAGCGTGGCCACGTCGATCACTTCGGCGCTGATGCCCTTCTGTGCCAGCTCGTCGGCGGCCTCGAGGCATTCCTTCACCTGCGCGCCCCAGGTCACCAGGGTCACGTCGGTGCCGTCGCGCAGCACGAAGCAGACGTCGAGCGGCAGTGCCTCGCCGTCATCGGGCACTTCTTCCTTGTACTGGCGATAGATGCGCTTGGGCTCGAAGAAGATCACCGGATCCGGATCGCGGATGGCGGCGAGCAGCAGGCCGTAGGCACGCGCGGGCGACGACGGCATGACCACGCGCAGGCCCGGGATGTTGGTGAACAGATGCTCGTTCGCCTCGGAGTGATGCTCCGGTGCGCGGATGCCGCCGCCCCACGGGGCGCGCCACACGGCCGGCACGGTCATGCGGCCGCGCGTGCGGTTGCGCATGCGGGCAGCGTGGCAGGCGATGTGCTCCATCATCGGGTAGATGAAGCCTTCGAACTGGGCTTCCGCGACGGGCTTCATGCCCTGCACGGCGAGGCCGATGGTCAGCCCGGCAATGGTGGCTTCGTCCAGCGGCGTGTCGATGACGCGCATTTCGCCGAACTGTTCCTGCAGGCCCTGGGTAGCGCGGAACACGCCACCGTTGACGCCGACGTCCTCACCGAGCACCACGACGCTTTCGTCGTTGCGCATTTCGTAGGCGAGCGCCTGGGTCACTGCTTCGATAAGAGTGATTTGTGCCATGGGAAGAGTTCCTTACGACGTGCGATCGAGGGAAGCGACGATCTCTCGCTGCGCTTCGAGGTCGGCGGGGAGTTCGGCATACAGGTAGTCGAACATGGCCGTTGCCGGCTGGTTCTTCGTCTCCAGGTATGCGTTGACCTCGTTGTCCATCCAGTCGTCGCACTCGGCCTTCCAGGCCTCTTCCTTCGTCTCGTCCCACTTGCCCTTGCCTTCGAGCCACTTGCGCAGGCGCGGGATGGGATCGCGTTCCCAGGCGTCCTTCACTTCCTGCTCGCCGCGGTAACGGCGCGCATCGTCGGCGGTGGTGTGGTCGCCGAGGCGGTAGGTCACCGCTTCGATCACGCTGGCGCCCTGGCCGGAGCGTGCGCGCTCGAGCGCGATCTCCATGGCAGCGCGCACGGCGATGATGTCGTTGCCGTCCACCTGGATGCAGGGCAGGCCGGCAGCGATACCCTTCTGGGCCAGCGTGCCCGAGCCGCTCTGGATGCGACGCGGCACCGAGATCGCCCACTGGTTGTTCACGATCACGGCGACCATCGGCAGCTGCTGCGCRCCGGCCACGTTGATCGCACCGTAGAAGTCGCCCTTGGACGAACCGCCGTCACCGATCGTGCAGACGGCCACGCGGGCCTCCTTGCGGATCTTGAAGGCGAGCGCGGAGCCAGCGGCGTGCAGGCACTGCGTACCGATGGGCACGCACCAGGCGAAGTCGTGGGCGGGAGCGTCGGCGAAATCGTTGCCACGCTCGTCGCCACCCCAGTAGGTGTAGACCTCGCGCGGCTTCACGCCGCGATACAGCTGGGCGCCGTATTCGCGATACGACACGGCCAGCGAGTCTTCGCGGCGCATGGCGCTGCCGATGCCCACGTGAGCGGCTTCATGGCCGAGGCACGAGGCGTAGGTGCCGAGCTTGCCGGTGCGCTGCAGGGCGATCGACTTGGCGTCGAACACCCGCGTGGACACCATCAGCTTGTAGAGCTCGACCATGTGGTCGAGGTCCTTGGCGAATGCGGGGAGTTCCTTTCCGGTTTCCTTGCCGTCCTGGTCAAGGTATTGCAGATATTCGATTTCGAACTTGGCGGCGATGGACACGACTCGCTCCCAGGGGAAGGGTTAGAAACGACACGCACGATTGGGGAAGCGGACGGGCCCATCCAGTGGGGCACGAGCGACTTTCGGGTTGTTGCGAGCCGGACTAGATATCAGGGGTATTATGGCCCGGCAAGGCACGGCGC
>NZ_JBFUIT010000453.1:0-2399 GCF_056401735.1 Luteibacter sp. P4_D7_3 | reverse complement strand
GAAAGCGCTTCCCCGCCTGGCCCGCGCATCGTCGTCCCCGAAGCTCGCCGAAGCCTTTACCTCCCACCTGGAAGAAACCCAGGGCCAGGTCGAGCGCATCGACGAAATCGTCGAGCTCCTTGGCATCAAGCTCAAGCGTATGAAGTGCGCCGCCATGGAAGGTTTGGTGGAGGAGGGCAAGGAAGTGATTGAAGAGATCGAAAAGGGCGCACTGCGTGACGTCGCACTCATCGGCGGCGGCAACAAGGTCGAGCACTACGAGATTGCCTCCTACGGCACCCTCGCAGCATTGGCTACCCAGCTGGGCTATACCAAGGCCGTGCCACTTCTCCTGGCCACTCTGAAGGAAGAGAAGGCTGCCGATGAAAAGCTGACCTTGCTCAGTGAGCAGCTCGGGAAGCAAAAGCAAGTCGAGAAGGCCTGACACGCTTTGAGTGCCATCGGCGTTGATGCCGACAGCCGTGCGGTGGGCGGGATTCGCCCACCGTGTTTTTCGGTGACGCGCAAACCGAAATTGCATAGCACTTGGCCGTCGCGCCTTAGGAAGCCTGTGCTAGGTTCGATGAGCCGCATTATGGCGGCCTACAAACTTCGGAGCGTTCTCATGGATAAGCGCGACCAGCTGATGCACGACGCCAATCCCTTCGGTGTACAGGTCGAAGGTCCGTTGCAGCTTGGTACCACGGCAGCAAAGTGGGCACCGAAGATCGATGATGTCGGTGATATCGGCCGCATCGGTTCCACGCATAGCGGTGGCGATTGGGGCTAAGCCCTGAGCGTAGTCGCGTCTGTCATAAGACACCGAAGCCGCCTCGTCAACGAGGCGGCTTTTTCTTCGAAGGAGTTGGCTGGTGCTCAAGGCGGATATCGCGTTAGCTGATCTGGCGCTCGAGCCCGCGTGGCATGACGATCACCTGGCGATAGGTTCAAGCCGTGTTGCCCCGTACGCCCATCCGATGCTTGAGACGCTCTTGGTACGGTCGCCAGGCCGTTGGTTCATCGTGGTCAGGGAGCGCACGGCCGATACCGCTAGCAGCACGAAGGGACATGGTGCTGTCGTCGATGCGCAGGATGAAACGGCGTATCGTTCGCTTCATCGGGAATGCATGCTTTGGCCCCTCGACTATGTGCTGATCGAGGTTGCCCAGGCAGGGCACCGCCTGCGCATTTGTGCCGGCATGCTTGRCACGGCGCCTGTCTATTGCAGGGCAACGGATGAGCGGCTCGCCGTATCCTGGGACTCAGCGGATTTTGCCGACCGCCCAGCCGTGCTCGACATGGAGGTGGCGAGCCACCAGCTGGCCCTGCGCACCACCTACGCCGCGCGGCAGTTGTACACCGGCGTGGTGTTGCTCACCGAGCGCGCCTCGCTGCACGTAGAGCCGGGCAGGGCACGGTTTCGCTATCCCGACTCGATAGAGGAAGGTGGTCCCGCGGTGGACGCCGGTGAGGACATGCTGCCGCGGTTTGCCGAAGCGTTGCGGCGTGCCGTGCAGTTGCGGCCATGGCTCGACGGGAGTGTGTCGCTTGAGCTGAGCGGGGGTATGGATTCGGCGACGGTCGCCGTTGCGCTCGCGAGCCTTCACAACGACATCGATAGCAAGGGTATTCTGCTTGACGGCGAGGTTCGCGCCCCGCAGGTGCGGCGCCGGCAGCTCATGGTGGAGCGGCTGCGCCTATCCGATCACGTAGTCGACATCACGGCCTTTCCCCCTAACCTCGCCCTGAGCGCGCCGCGGGAGCCCCATGGCTTTTGTCGCGAGTTCTACCTGGAGGCGTGTTCGGCGCTGTGGGCTTCAGCTCGCGACAAAGGGCGTCATACGCTTTTTACCGGCGTTGGAGGGGACGAATTGTTCCCGGCGTACCTTGACGAGATCTCCGTCGGCGCCGCGAAGGGGCCGATGTGGGCACGCGATGCCCGCAGCTATGCAGAAGATCTGCTCACGCCACGCGCGCTGGCCGCGGCACGCAACCTCCCACTGTTCGATGCACCGGCAAGTCCGGTGCCCGTGACATCGCTGCTGGCAAACGCATGCCGCGCGCCGGATCTGCTGAAGCATGGACAGTGGCCGGTTCACCCACTGAGTGATCCGCGGCTTGCCCGCCTATGCCATCGACTGCCGCGGAGCAGTCGTGAGGGGAGGGAGGTCATGCGACGGTATCTTGAGAGCCATCTCGGTGGAGATGTGTTTCCCAGGGGGTATCTGAAGGAGACATTCGCTGATGTCTTACCGCCTTTGATTGCACAGCATGCCGGGAGGCTGGCTAAGCAATTGAAGGAGTGCGCGCTGGCTGATCTGGGGTTGGTGGATCGGAATGCGGTACTCGGCTTGCTGGAAACAATTACCGATAGCCGGTCGCATCCGGCTACGTCGGCGTTTGCTTCGTTTCTCTGGTTG
>NZ_JBFUIT010000452.1:0-2400 GCF_056401735.1 Luteibacter sp. P4_D7_3 | reverse complement strand
CGTCCACGCCGACGCCATAGGTGTCGAGGGCGTTGATGATGTCSACCACGCGGGTGTTGCGCAGGTCCGGGCAGTTTTCCTTGAAGGCCAGGCCGAGGATCAGGACCCGGGCGCGCACGGGATTGATCCCCTTGCGCACCATCAGCCGTACCACTTCCGAGGCAATGTACGTGCCCATGCCGTCGTTGGTGCGCCGGCCGGCGAGGATTACGTCGGGATGGTGGCCGACCTGCTGCGCCTTGTGGGTCAGGTAGTAAGGGTCGACGCTGATGCAGTGTCCGCCGACCAATCCGGGCCGGAAAGGCAGGAAATTCCACTTGGTGCCGGCGGCTTCGAGCACCTCGAGGGTGTCGATGCCCAGCTTGTTGAAGAGAATGGCGAGGTCGTTGACCAGGGCGATGTTGAGATCACGCTGGGTGTTCTCTATCACCTTGGCCGCCTCGGCTACCTTGAGCGAGCTGGCCCGATGCGTGCCTGCCGTGATCACCGAGCGGTACAGCGCGTCGACGAAGTCCGCCGTGGCCGGGGTCGATCCCGAGGTGACTTTGAGTATTCCCGTAACACGATGCGTCTTGTCGCCCGGGTTGATGCGTTCCGGACTGTAGCCGGCAAAGAAATCTTCGTTGAAGACGAGGCCGGAGAATTTCTCCAGGATGGGCACGCAGACCTCTTCGGTGCAGCCCGGATAAACCGTCGATTCATAGACCACGATGTCGCCGCGCTTGAGCACTTTGCCGAGGGTCTCACTCGCGCGCATCAGTGGCGTAAGGTCCGGCCGCCGAGCGTCGTCGATCGGCGTCGGCACGGTGACGATGYAGACATCGCACTCGGCCAGATCGTCGATTCCTGAGGAAAAACGCAACCGACGCGAGGCGACAAGCTCCTCGCCATCCACCTCCAGCGTGACGTCATGGCCGCGGCGGAGCTCTTCGATGCGACCGGAATTGATGTCGAATCCGAGGGTTGCGTACCGCTTGCCGAATTCGACGGCGAGCGGCAGGCCCACGTACCCCAATCCGACAATGCCGATGCGCACCGTGTCCAGCGAGAGTGTGACGGCTTCCCCCGCACGCTCGTACGGCTGGCCGTCGGCGACGGGTTCGCGCACGGCGGCGGTGCCGGCCGGTCTGCGGCTTACTGTATCCATGCCCGCGTCCTACCCCTTGTTGGTCGGGAATCCCCGTCTTGCGGGGCGATGAGAGGTTAGCAATCCACTGGTGGATTGCCTGTACGGCTTACGGAGGTAGCCGAATGGCCGATACGACATTCATGGAGCTACTGGCGTTTACAAGCCTCCATCGCCGATATATCGTTCATTCCGCTCCGCTTAAGAGGCAGGGCATATGACTACAAGGCAGCCCCCCGATCGACTCATGTCCGCGCGAACCTACACCGGCTCAGTGCGCGTGGCCTTGCTGGACGATCATGCGCTCGTCCTCAAAGGGCTCATTGCGCACCTTGAGAGAATCCCTTCGATCCTGATCGTCGGCAGCCACGGCAGCAGCCAGCCCTTCCGGGCGATGCTGGCGGCCATGCCCGTGGACGTCGCCCTGATCGACTACTCCCTGGCCATGGATGACATCGACGGTGTCGCGCTGATCAAGCTGCTTCGGGCGTCGCATCCGGCGTTGAAGATTCTCGTTGTCTCCGCTCACGGTTCGCGCCTGGTCATCAGCAGCCTCTTGCAGGCAGGTGCACACGGCTTCGTCGCGAAGAGCCAGGAGCTCGATGAGATTATTCGTGCCATCGACGCCGTGATGACCGAGCGGGAATACCTGCCACCGGGTATGGTCAGCGGATTGGCGGCTCATCCCATGGCTGACCTTTCACCTCGCGAATGGGAGGTCGTTCGCTGTGTGCTGGAAGGCCTGTCGGTGACGCAGATCGCCAACAAGTTCAACCGCAGCCTGAAGACGGTCAGCACCCAGAAGACGGCGGCCTACCGGAAGCTGGATATCCGAGCGGATAACGAACTGCATATGCTGCGCGCGTACCTGCTGGCATCGGACAGCGAGGTGCCGTCGAAGTGAGGCGATGGATCGCGTGTTTCCTGATCGGGTTCATGATGACCGCCGGTGCTGCAACGGATCCGCCGGATCCCGATCGCCAGCGCTGGGTCGCGCAGCATCCCGTGCTGCGTCTTGCGATCGACCCGCAGCAGGGCGCCGAGATTCGTGGTGGGGAAGCCAATCCCCTGGTCAGCCAGTACCTGGCGTTGGTCGCGGAACATACGGGCGTCCGTTTCGAGACGTTGCGCACCTCCTCGTGGGAGGAGTCCGTCAAAGCCTTCACCGAGCATCGCGTCGACCTGCTGCCTTCGACCAGTGACCGCATGGTCGTGGCCGACCTGGGCGACCGCGCCCTTCTTTCGGCACCGTTCTACGTGGGTCGGACCCTGAT
>NZ_JBFUIT010000451.1:0-2412 GCF_056401735.1 Luteibacter sp. P4_D7_3 | reverse complement strand
TGATGGAACTGGTAGATGAAACCCAGTGAGCGATTGCGCTCGCGACCGCGCTCGGCGTCCGACAACTCGGACAGCACGCGGCCGTTCACCTCGACCTTACCCGCCGTCAGCGTGTCCAGGCCGCCGATGATGTGCAGCAGGGTCGACTTGCCCGAGCCGGACGCACCGACGATGGACATGGTCTCACCGCGGCGCAGGGAGAAATTCACGTTGGAAAGGACGCCCGTACGCAGGTCGCCTTCCTCGTAGACCTTGGCCACGCCGGTGGCGCGCAGGACGATGTCGTCGTTCGGCTTATTCATAACGGAGCGCCTGGGCGGGCTGCGTGCGCGAGGCGCGCCACGCCGGGTACAGGGTGGCCAGCAGGGAGAAGATAAAGGTCACCAGCACCACCCAGCCCACGTCGGACCACAGCAACTGGCTCGGCAGTTCGCTGATGTAATAGACATCTGGCGACAGGAAGGTCTGCCCGGTGACGTGCTCGATCCACTTCACCAGGCCCGGCAGGTTGAACGAGAGCAACGCACCGAGAAACACACCGAAGCCGATGCCGACGATACCGACCAGGATGCCCTGGACCATGAACATGCCCATGATGCTGCGGGGCGTGGAACCCAGCGTGCGCAGGATAGCGATGTCGGCTTGCTTGTCGGTCACCAGCATCATCAGCATCGAAATCAGGTTGATCACCGCGACGAGGATGATCAGCGACAGGATGACGAACATCACCGTCTTCTCCATGTCGATCGCGCGGAAGAAATTCGCGTGGGTGTCCATCCAGGTTTCGACGCGATAGGCCTGGCCGAGCTTGTTCACCAGCTCCTGTGCCACGGGCCATGCCTGGCGCATGTCGTCCAGCTTGAGGCGGATACCCGTGGGACCGGCGAGGCCATTGAGCCGTTCGGCGTCCGGCATGGACACGAGCGCGAGATTC
The DNA here is from genome assembly GCF_056401735.1 of Luteibacter sp. P4_D7_3. Taxonomy (NCBI): domain Bacteria; kingdom Pseudomonadati; phylum Pseudomonadota; class Gammaproteobacteria; order Lysobacterales; family Rhodanobacteraceae; genus Luteibacter; species Luteibacter sp. P4_D7_3. The sequence continues at coordinate 1,478 of NZ_JBFUIT010000451.1, read as the reverse complement.
GCATCGTATTCCTGCATACCCAGTTCGAAGATGCCGCTGACGGTGAAGCTGCGCAGCTTGGGTACCGCCCCCATGGGCGTGGCCGTGAACTGCGGCACCACGACGGTGAGCTTGTCGCCCACGTTCACGCCGAGCGTGAGGGCGAGCTCACGACCGAGGATGATCTTCCAGCTCCGATCAGTCAGGTCGGACATCTTGCCTTCGACCATGTGCTTGTCGAGGTCGGAGACGTTCGGCTCCATCGACGGCACCACGCCGCGAATCAGTGCGCCACTGGGCCGCTTGGCCTGCAGGAAGGCCTGGGTTTCGACATACGGCGCCGCACCAAGCACATGCTTGGTGCCCTCGRCCGTTTTCACCGCGGTCTGCCAGTTCTGCACGGTGTCGTCGATGCCGGAGACGGTCACGTGCGACACGGCACCGAGGATGCGTGTGCGCAGTTCGCTGTCGAAACCGTTCATCACCGACATCACCGTGATGAGCGCAGTGACGCTGATCGCGATGCAGACGATCGACACGGTGGAAATGAAGGAAATGAACTGGTTGCGACGCTTGGCGCGCGTGTAGCGCAGTCCGATAAAGAGTTCGAGGGGTCTGAACATACCTGTCGATCGCAGCCTGTAGTAAGGGAGCCCGCCACGAAAGGCATGCACCGCGCGGCAGAGTGCCCGATGCCGCCGATTCCGGCAAGCTGGCCGCCTCATCGCGCCGCGGAAAGACGGGCCCTGAGGACCCGCAGATGGTCCGCATCGGTATTGTCGGGCAGCATGGCCACATGGGCTGCTCCGCCCTTCCACCGAAAATGCAGGAAGACCGAGGTTCCGACCACGCGCGAGGCCACGAGTTCGGCCGGAAAGGCGCGCCCCGTGCGGTCCCGTACCGTCCAGAGACCGTCGAAGGCCCAGTCCAGCGCCCCGATGGGCGGCCTGCGACCATGCGCCGCACGCACGAGCCCCACCGTCGCGACAACGGCGGCGAGCGCCCAGCGGAGGATCCAGGGTAGCGAGGTGAACAAGGGGGCGATCGTGGCGAGGACGACCGCCAGGAGCACGAAACGGCTCAGAAAAGGCGAAGGCCTCAGGTCAAAGCTGATGCCGTGAGCGGATCTCATCGATGATTGCCTGCCAGTCGTCGCGGGGGGCAAAGGCATGGCCCATCACCCAATCCCAGAGATCGGGATCCTGCACGTCCAGAAGTTCGTCGAATACCATCCGTTTCGCTTCATCCGCGTCAGCGTAGCGCTCGTCCAGCCAGCCGCCGAACAGGCGATCGAGCTCGCGCGTACCCCGACGGGTGCGCCAGCGCAGGCGTTTGAGGCGGGCTTCTTCCATCATAGGAGGTCTGGCGCTCTCTGTAGGAGCCGATTCATCGGCGATCGGGTGCTTGCGACATCCCCGCGGCCTGTGGGAGCCGCTTCAGCGGCGATGGGTGCTTGCGGCGAGCACCCATTCGCCGATGAATCGGCTCCTACATGAGGC
>NZ_JBFUIT010000450.1:0-2460 GCF_056401735.1 Luteibacter sp. P4_D7_3 | reverse complement strand
GCACTACGCGAACAGCCTTCCGCACTTTGCCCGCGGCGTCGTGGGTACGCGTAACGTGATCACGCAGGTGACGCACTTCACCTCGTCCATGAAGTCCTCCGTAACCGGCGGCGGTCTCGCGGGCTTGGGCGCTGGCACCACCAAGTTGAAAGCGGGATACGTCGTCGCGAAGGGCACGCCGGCTTACTCCAAGAGCGTCTTCGACATGTTCCGTAAGACCATGTCCATCGGCCAAAGCAACGGCGTGAAGGCCCCAGCCGACGCAACGGCCGCCCTGGGCGGACTCGCCCCGTAATGAATCGTCTCGACACTCCCACGCGTAACGTCATTCGCCTCAGCGTCCTCGCGACCGCTGTTGCCCTGGCTGTCGCCTGTCACAAGGAAGAGCCGCCCGCGCCCGCCGCTGGAGCGTCAGCGCCGGCAGCAACGGCTACCGTGGCTGCTGCGCCGTCCGTGGCCCGTCCCAAGCCAGACTTCGGGGGAGTGTCGAGCGAGCACGTCGAGGCGACAGGCGCCGGCCCTACGCTCGACGCAGCTGTCGATCACGCGATTCGCATCGCTATCGAACAGGTCAACGGCAAGAGCGTGGCAGCCGGCTCGACCGCCGTGAACTACACCGCACAGGTCGAGGCCAACGGCGCCCGGCTCGACGTCACGTCGAGTCAGTACGCCGATTGGCTGGCCAGTCACACCCAGGGCGCAGTGACCCACTTCCGCATTCTTTCCCAACAAGAGGTCAACCAGCCGACTTCTTCGGACGAGGAGCATCTGGCCGCCAGCAAGGACGCAAGCTGGAGCAAGGGCAGCGTTGATGCGTCAGCAGAACGGAACGCGGAAGCACATGCCGCTACAGGCGATGCGGAGGTCAGTGCCGCCGGCAGCGAGAAGGCGCGCGTGTCCGGCGACTGGGACAATCAGGAAGGCGCGAGCAAGGTCGACTACAACAAGAAGCACACAGAATTCGGTACGCACTGGGAAGTAAAGATCGCTGCGGATGTCGCGACGTACCACGAAGCAGCCGGTGCGAAGCTCACCCGTGTCGTGGTTGCCCTGCCCCGGTCGGACCAGACGACCTACCGAGTAGGTGACGGCAACATCCCGGCCGACGCGGTCGGCGGGCAGATCCGCACATCGATTAGCAACGCACTTGTGCAGACCCACCGTTTTACCGTTCTCGATCGCGATGCCACCGCCGAGATCTCACAGGAAATCGAGCTGATCAATTCCGGTAACGCGAAGCGAGAAGACACCGCTCGCCTGGGTCAACAGCTAGCAACGGACTTGATCGTCATCCCTTCGATCGACCGCTTCGAGTACTTGCGCCACGAGCGTCAGCTGCGCCTGAGTGATCGCACCCTCGCCAGCTACACCGGCGGTGGCGCCCTTTCCTTCCGTGTCGTCAATGCCGCCACGGGTCAGCTGGTGCTTGCGCAGAGTTTCAAGTACACGTTGCCTGACACAGCACCGACAACGCTTGGCGCCTCGGCAGATGGTCCCAGACTCGCCGCCCTGATGATGGACACCCTGGATGGTCAGATCGTGCACGCCATCATGCAGAATACCTATCCGCTGACGGTGCTTCAGGCCAACGGGAACAAGGTCGTGATCAATCAGGGTGGCGACAACGTCATCGCCGGCACGACCTATGAGGCCGTGACCATGGGTGACGAAGTGACCGATCCGCAGTCGGGTCTATCGCTGGGCCGCGCAGAAACGCCCTGCTGCACCGTCATGATCGATCGCGTCACGCCGAATATGTCGTACGGGCATATTGCAGAGGAAGGGATCGATACTTCGGGATTCAAGCCGGGAGCGATGGAGTTGCGAGACGCGGTAATGACAGCCGCTGCACCTAAGGCCAAGTCCGTTGGGGGCGTGGTGCCGGCCAGAGGCGATACTAGCGGCAAGCCAAAGAACGCGAAGATCGCAGCGGAAAAACCCGTTGGCGAAGATAAGAATTGGTAATTACGCGCATCGCGCTCTGATATTTCTGCAGCGGCGAGCTTGGCTTCATCCGAAACGCGGTTGAACAGCGGCGAAAGCATAGACCATGAGCCTCTCGCCACAACCAAGCGTAGAGGCCCAGGGCAGCGACATCACTTCACAGCAACGTCCAGCGCGGCGTCCTTGCACTGGCCCTTCTTCGTGAGAATCGGGTTGCAACGGACCCTCGCGCCACCGGGGAAACCGACAGCATAGCCGTGTTCCGACGGCTCGCCCGCCGGGTAGTCCGTGCTGATCAACTGCGCGCCACTGCCCAGAACAACATCACGACGTGAGCCGTCGTTCTTAAGGCCCTGCCCTTGTGCAGGATCGTCGGTACGCGCACGCACGATATAGCCCCGACGCACCAGCGCATCGATCTCATCCGCCGAGCACTCGTTGCATTCGGTGAACGCGGCATCCTCGGCGCCCGGCGTGGCGTTGGTGAAGATCAGGCGGCCTCGCAGCGACGGATGG
>NZ_JBFUIT010000449.1:0-2470 GCF_056401735.1 Luteibacter sp. P4_D7_3 | reverse complement strand
GAACGAAGGCGGCCCGTACGACGTGTACGTGGACATGATCGTCGATACGCCTGCGGTAGCGACGCGGACATGGCTCGACAAGAACATCAGCACGGCATCGTCGGTCCACGCCACCAGCGCCATGCCGCTTGGTGCCTCGTTCGATTACCAGGTGAAGGCGGGGCAGGCGATCCAGGCCAAGGTCGGCATTTCGTTCGTGAGCGAGGCACAGGCCCATCGCAATGCCACGGAAGAGGCGCGCGGCTTCCGTTTCGACGACGTGCACCAGGCTGCCGTTGCCGCGTGGAACAAGGCGCTCGGCCGCATTGAGATCACCGGTGCGGACGACACGCAGCGGCGGACGTTCTATACGGCGCTTTATCACACCATGATGATGCCCTCCGACCACACGGGTGAGAACCCGAAGTGGACCTCCGCCGAGCCGTACTACGACGACTTCCAGGCGATCTGGGATACGTTCCGCAGCCAGGGCCCGCTCCTGACCCTGATCGCGCCGGACGTGCAGCGTGACATCGTGCGCTCGCTGGTGGATACCTACCGCCATGCCGGTTACATGCCCGACGCACGTGTCGGCAATGACAACGGCCGCACCCAGGGCGGCAGCAATGCCAACGTTCTGGTCGCGGATGCGTACGTCAAGGGTCTCACCGGTATCGACTACGCGACGGCATTCAAGGCCATGGTGAAGGACGCCACGGTGGCGCCCACCGATGCGCGCAAGGAAGGACGTGGGGGTCTGGAGACATACAACCGACTTGGCTATGTAGCGCAGCCGACGGAACGCGCCGGTTCGCGCACCGTGGAATATGCCTATGACGACTTCAGCATTGCCGAAGTCGCTTGCGGCCTGGGTCATGACGACGAAGCGAAGCTATACCGCGCCCATGCCGGCAACTGGGTGAACCTGTGGGATGCGACGAGCGAGCAGGAAGGCGTCAAGGGCTTCCTTCGTCCGCGCAACGAAGACGGTAGCTGGGCACCGCAGTACCTTGTCCGTCGGGGTACGTGGCCGGACTTCTACTACGAAGCCGACCTGTGGACGTATTCGATCTATGCCCCGCAGGACGTGCGCAAGCTGATCGCGATGTCCGGGGGAAACGAAGCCTTCGTGAAGCGCCTGGATACGGTCTTCGACAACCTGCATTTCGATATCACCAACGAGCCGGGCTTCCTGATTCCGGACCTCTACCTCTGGGCCGGACGTCCGGACCTCACGGCCGATCGTGTCACGACGTTCCTGCATCGTGCCTTCGGCGCGGATCGTGGTGGCATCCCGGGTAACGACGACTCCGGCGCGATGTCCAGCTGGTACGCGTTCCAGTCGATGGGCTTCTATCCGAACCCGGGCCAGGACGTGTACCTGATCGGCACGCCATCGTTCCGAGAGTCGACGATCGACCTGGGTGGTGGCAACACCTTCAGCGTACACGCCGAGCACTTCACGCCCGATGGCACGAACCRCTATGTGCAATCGGCTACGCTCAATGGTCACCCGCTGAACGCGGCGTGGTTCCGCCACGGCCAGATCGCCAAGGGTGGCACGCTGGATCTCGTGATGGGTCCGACACCGTCGCGCTGGGGTACGACCTCACCACCGCCTTCCATGTCCGACTCCGACTTTGCTCTCTGCAAACGCCATAGCCGCTGATCTACCCGAAGGATATTCATGGCTTCCCTACGTTCCTACCTGCTGCCGTTTGCCGCAGCCTCGTCTCTCGTCGCGTCGGCCTCGTTGCTCGCTGCCGCTACAAGCGACATCCACATCAACCAGATCCAGGTCATTGGTACGCATAACAGCTATCACGCCGGTTTCGCGCCCAGCGCCAGGCGCGTGATGCTGAAAGAAGCGCCGAAGGAATTCGCTGCGATCGACTATAGCCATCCGTCCTTGACCCGCCAGCTTGACGACGGTGTCCGCCAGGTGGAGCTGGATGTGTTCTCGGACGCCAAGGGTGGCCTGTATCTGGATCCGGCGATGGATCACATGATCGCGCTCAATGGCCTGCCGGCCGATCCGCCGACGGCAGCGCCGGGGACCTGGGAGAAGCCGGGTTTCAAGGTGATGCACATCCAGGGCGTGGACCAGCGCAGCACCTGCCAGCCGTTCACGGCATGCCTGGCCGAACTGCGCGCCTGGTCGAAGGCTCACCCGAGACACACGCCGCTGTTCGTCCTGGTCGAGACCAAGCAGGACCCGCTGAAGGTGAAAATCCCGACGGTGATCCCCGAGCCGTTTACCCCGGCCGTGTTCGATGCGCTGGACGCGGAAATCGCTTCGGTCTTCCCGCGCAACGAGATGGTCGTTCCCGACGATGTGCGCGGCGGGCACGCGAGTCTGGACGAAGCCGTGCGCCAGGGTGGCTGGCCCACCGTGGACAAGGCGCGTGGCAAGGTGGTGTTCCTGCTCGACCAGCGCAAGATGGAAGGTGTCTATAGTGAGGGCCATCCGTCGCTGCGAGGCCGCCTGATC
>NZ_JBFUIT010000448.1:0-2473 GCF_056401735.1 Luteibacter sp. P4_D7_3 | reverse complement strand
GCGTAAATCTTGGATACCGCAGCGCCGGCTCCCAAGAGCATGGATATCCTCTCTTCCGGCAGGACGAGCTCTTCATACAGCCCTTGGTAGTAGTCGTGCCGCTTCTGAAGGGCGACCTTGCTCGTTACCATCGTCGCCCGTACGGCTCGTACATGCTTCAGTGCCTCCCTTTGGGTTCGCAACGTGAAGTCGGAAAGGTTGATCAGATTTCGCTGCTGCAGTACGCCCAGACCGGCGTTGTACTCCTCCTCGTAGGTGTGGAAGAGTTGGCGCCCCATGTCGATTAGCTGTTGTACGGCTTCCTTGGCCATTGGCAGCACGTGCTTGAATCGATAGGGCGGGACATTGATGCGCCCGCGGCGTGCTTCCCCGGAGCGCATGCCGGTGCGCTGGCTGCCTATCAGGTCAAATTCGTCCGCTGCTCCATAGAGATCCAGCTGCATGATCTTGCCATCGATGGTCAACCCATGGCGAAGGTTAAACATCCGACTCTCGAGCAGGTCGCGCGTCTGCGTCAGCACGGTGTTTACTGGTGGAAGGAAGTGCGACGCCCGTGTCTCGGTGAGCGTCGGCAGGCTGGGTGTTGCGGTCGTCAGGCGTTCGGGTAAAGGACCCAGCAGAGCCAACGCCCTGCGGTAGTGGTTGCCGGCTTCGGCCACGCCGTCGCGTGTGAGTTGGCGATAAAAGTCATCGCCCTGCTGACGCCATAGCTCGACGACGAACATCAGCATGGCCTTGCGATAGCGCTCCGGCTCGGCATAGGCGAATGTCTCGATATCCGTGGTGAGCGTGTTCGCCTCGAGTTTGAGCGCAGCGTTGGGCATGGTCAATGGACGGCTGTGCCAGAACGGGGGCATCAGCATGTCGAGGTTTCCGGCGGCGTCGTAGGGATCGAACAGGTGCCGCGTGCACCACTCGAGCGACTCGCGATACTGCCGTGTCGAGCGCAACTTCCATGCCACCAGCGTGGGCAAGTGCATGAACAGTTCCCAGAAATAGAAGCCGTTCGCGCCGTGGAAATCGACGGTGCCATCTTCCGTTCCGGGGGCCATCCGCGGCGCGGGAAGCTGTTGGGTTTTCCAGTCGAGAAGGTCCTGTGGTGAATTGGTGGCCAGCGCCGCGAAGCGCATGCCGAGCAGCGTATTCAGGCGAATGGCGTACGCATGCGTGGGAAGCGCGTAGGATTTGTTTGACGCGCGACCCGCGACCTCGGTCAGGTCCAGGTAGTGGACCTGGTAACGATTCTGGATGAGGCGCGCCGAGGCGACGGCGTCGTCGACCGCGTCCGCGCCATGGGCCCCTTTAGCGCGCCCTTGCTCCTGCAAGTTGTACTGGCGAGTGATGGAACCGAGCATCTCGGTATCGTCATCGGCATATACCTCGAGCTTGAAAGTGTGTGGATTCGTGGCCTTGCTCACGGGGAATCTCGCGGTGATGGCGCGCGAGTGGTCGGTGCCGTCCAGGACCACGGTCGTCTCGGCGAGAACGGCGTTGCCAACTTGCGTCGAGACCATGAGCCGCGCGAACGTATCCCGATGTGCATGCTTCAACGCCACGAGCTTGACGATATCGATGCCCGACGGCACGGTGACTCCGTTCGTGGCGAAGCAAGCGGCCTCCTTGGCTACGTATTCATCCACCACGTCGTAGCGCGCCCAATCCTTAGCTCGCCGGATCAGCCATGACACGGGCTTTTTGTCGTGGGTCCAGTAATAGCTGCTGACGCCGATCCTTGYGCCGAACTCGTCGTAGTCCATGAGTGGGTCGCGTGCGAGCTGAGCACGAATGGGAGCGAAGGCGGTGGGCTTGGCTTCGATCGCGGCTGGAAGATCGGCGAGGCCTAGCTTCTGGAGGACGTAGTTGTCCTCGGTTGAAAGCGTGACTTTCACGCCGTCGCTCGGCGTGCCGCCGCGGAGGACGAGATGTGCGGAGCCGAAGGGCTTGCCTGTCGATGGGTTAGCGGTTTTTGCATCCTTTCGCAGATGTGCCGTCGAAGAGAAGATGCTTTTTCTCCCACGTTGGGTGGGGTCCACGTAGTCTATTGTCGGGACGATGGACACAGTCAGCTCTTTGAAGACGTTGTCTAGCCCTCCGTCCAGAAGAGACACTCCATTAGAAGTAATCATCTGAGTATGGCTGATAACTTGTATAAAGCTCCCGCGGCGGGCGGTCAGTGGCCCGGGCTGGGCGGCAACGCTCGAGCTTAGCTCCGGTTTGGCCGCCTGTTCTTCTAGCAACTTTTTTGTGCCCCAGATCACGCATTTCGAGATTTCGACGAGGATCCCGGTCCTTTCAGATATCCCTGATATCGAGACGATCAGGCCATCATACCCTCCGTATGCCGAGATGCTTGTGAGCCATTTTGCATCAGCTTCATACGAGATCTTTGGTTTGTCCGTGCCTGCCTCTCCCGCGACTGACTTCGTGAGGCGGAAGGAGCAAAGCGGACCGGCATCGTGCCCTGGGCCATCCT
>NZ_JBFUIT010000447.1:0-2497 GCF_056401735.1 Luteibacter sp. P4_D7_3 | reverse complement strand
CCGCGAAGGCCAACCTCATCCRCGCGCTGGACATGGGCGTGGACGTGGTCGGTGGCATTCCGCACTTCGAGCGGACGATGGCCGATGGCGCGACGTCGATCCGCTGGCTCTGCGAGTTAGCCGCCGAGCGGGGCCTGCGAATGGACATGCACTGCGACGAATCCGACGATCCCCTGTCCCGGCATATCGAGACGCTCGCCGCCGAAACGATCCGTAGCGGCCTGCAGGGTCGTGTCACCGGCTCGCATCTCACGTCCATGCATTCGATGGACAACTACTACGTCTCCAAGCTGCTGCCGCTGATCGCCGAAGCAGGTGTGCATGCCATCGCCAACCCCCTGATCAACATCACCTTGCAGGGCCGGCACGACATGTATCCGAAGCGCCGTGGCATGACCCGGGTGCCCGAGCTGATGGCCGCTGGGGTCAATGTCGCCTTCGGCCACGACTGCGTGATGGACCCCTGGTATGGCCTGGGCTCGGGCGACATGCTCGAGGTCGCACACATGGGGCTGCACGTGGCGCAGATGACGTCGACCACCGGCGTGGCGCAGTGCTTCGACGCTGTCACCACCAATGCGGCGCGGGTCCTCGGCCTGGAAAGGTACGGGATTGCACCGGGTCATCGCGCGGACTTCGTCCTGCTCCAGGCGGGCGACACCTACGAAGCCATCCGCCTCAAGGCGACCCGGCTGATGGTCGTTCGCGGCGGAAAAATCATTGCCCGCACGCCTGAACGGCGAACGTCGTTAAATCTTGCGGAACGCGCGCCAGAGCTCACTCTCGAGTTCCGTCCGGGATCGATTTCCTGAACGCGGCGGTTCAACAGCTGTCGCGTCTATGAATGCTTTCGCGAAACTTTCGATTCGTAGGACTTCGCGTTCAGGAAAGTCTGCCTATCTTCCAATCGTCGATCAGCCGTAGCGACTTGCGGCGTGATGATCGTCCTGGAGAGATGCGATGAGAATGATGCTGCGTACCGCGTTTGCCGCCCTTGCCCTGGTCGCCACGACAGCGGCGTTTGCCGACGATCATCGCGACCACGACGGCGACCGTGATCGCCACGGCCACGACCGCGGCCATGATCGCGGACACGACGACCGCGGCCGGCACGATGATCGCCGCTGGCACGATGATCGTGGCTGGCAGGGCCGTCGCGAGCCGCCACGTTACTACGGGCACGGCTACTACAACGGTCCGGCCTACTATCATCGCCCGCCCCCGCCGCGTTACTACGGGCACTGGGAGCGCGGCCATCGCTACTACGGCGGTAACACGGTGGTGTACGACTACGGCAGCTACCGCCTGCGCCCGCCGCCGCGCGGCTACCACTGGGTCCGCGAGAACAACGACTTTCTGCTTGTCGCCGTGGCGACCGGCATCATCTTCGACATTGCCACACGCTAATTCGGGAGCATCCGCATGAAACTGCTTAGCAAGATCGCGCTTACCGTCGCCGCCTCGGCCGTCATCGCCCCGGCGTTCGCCTTCAGCCCGGCCCCTTTCCAGCCGGCAGGCATCCAGCAGTACCACGACGACCATGGCAACGATCAGCGTGACGATCACCGCGATGACCATCGTGACGACCACCGCGACAATCGCCGTGACGACCATCGCGACGACCATCGGGACTACCGCGCCAATAACTGGCATCCGGGCCCGGGCGGCCATTGGGAGCGTGGCCACCGTTATGACGGCCGCGTCATCGTGGTCAACGATTACCGCGAGCGCCACCTGCGCGAACCGCCACGCGGCTACCGCTGGCAGCGCGCCGACAACAACGACTTCCTTCTCGTCGCTGTTGCCACGGGTGTGATCGCGGACATCATTTCCCAATAACACCGCACCACCAGGCCGGGCCCCGCATCGCGGGGCCCGGCCTTTTTTGTGGTTCCTCGCGGAATGCCGGGGAGACTGAAGGGGTGCGGTTCACTCGCTTTGCGAGTGCGTGTGTTTAGCGGCTCGCGCCGCCGCTTGCGTGGGGGCTGAGGCGCAGAGCCTTCGGTGCCCACCCTCGCGGCTCAGACACGTCCTCCGCGTTTCGTACCGGAAAGGCCGCTGCGCGGCCCATGTACCTGATTTGGCCTACGGCCGCTCCACTTGTGCGGAACTCGCCTCGAGGGTGGGCACCGAAGGCTCTCCCGGACCCTGAGGTTCGCGTGGGTCGAGCCAAAGCGCGCGGCCGCATCGTCGGCAAGCACGCAGGCACGCCGGCGCAGGCACAGTCGCGGGGAAGGTGTTCGGCAACCGGGTACCAGCAACGGCTTCCGCATCGGCCCAGTGTTCCGGTAGCGGCCGTGACCGACGACGGCACCACGCCAACAGCTCTCCTTCCACTCAACCGTATCGTCGTGAAAGACCTTGGTGTCCACCCTCGAGGCGAGTTCCGCACAAGTGGAGCGGCCGTAGGCCAATAAGAACAGGGGCCGCGGAGCGGCCTTTCCTTCTCGAACGCGGAGGACGTGTCTGAGCCGCGAGGGTGGGCACCAAGGTCTCC
>NZ_JBFUIT010000446.1:0-2502 GCF_056401735.1 Luteibacter sp. P4_D7_3 | reverse complement strand
GCACGTGCTGACCGTGCCGCACCTTGTTGCCGCCAGCCATTCTGATGTGGCCCCGGCGCCGCACGCGCATCACCCCAGCCTCGACCTGCGTCCCCCTATCGCCGGCTGATCGAAGCTCGCGTGCGCGTCCTGCGCACGCCCTGTAACACCGAATCCATCCCCCGCGTGCCGACACGAGTCGGTCGCCAGCGAGCGTGCGCGCTCGCCACCCTATCCTCGCTAAAGAGAGAGCATTGCCATGGAACGTCTCATCCAGGGTTTCGAAGAGTTTCGTCGTGACATGACCTCGGAGCACCGCGAACTGTTCGCGCGCCTTGCTTCCGTCCAGACGCCGCACACCATGTTCATCACCTGCGCGGACTCGCGCATCATGCCGGAGCTGATGTTCAACGCTCAGCCGGGTGACCTCTTCGTCTACCGTAATGTCGGCAACATCGTCCCGCCCTACGCACAGCACGTGAGCGGTGTGGTCGCCGCCATCGAGTACGCGGTCACTGCCCTCAACGTGCAACACATTGTCATCTGTGGCCATTCGGACTGCGGCGCGATGAAGGCCCTGCAGAATCCGGCCGCGCTCAAGGGCAAGCCGTCCGTCGAGCAGTGGCTGAAGCACGCCGACGTCGCCCGCTATGTGGTCGAGAAGAATCGTCCGACTATCCACGGTGCGGAAGGGTTGCGCTACCTCACCGAGGAGAACGTGGTGGGTCAGCTGGAGAACATGCGTACCTTGCCGGCCGTTGCAGCAGCGATGGCGAACGGCAGCCTGCGTATCCATGGCTGGATCTACGACATCGCGAAGACGGAGATCACCGCCTTCGACCCGGTCGAGGGACGCTTCCGTCCGCTGGATTCGAGGGACTCGAACGTGCCCGATGCCACTCCGCACGCGCGTTTCTCGACCCCGCAGCCGATTGCGTCTGCCGCTTAAACCAGGAAGCTTTTCATGCGCGCTTATTTTTCCCAGGGCCTCTTTGGCCGCGACCTCCTAGGATCGGTGGTCGTCTTTCTTGTCGCTCTGCCGTTGTGCATGGGTATCGCGATAGCGTCGGGCATGCCGCCCAGCGCAGGGTTGATCTCCGGCATCGTCGGCGGCCTTATCGTAGGCGCCATCGCCGGCTCGCCRCTGCAGGTCAGCGGGCCGGCGGCGGGCCTCGCGGTCCTGGTGTTCGAACTGGTGCGCGAGCACGGCGTGGCCGCCCTCGGTCCCGTCGTGCTGTTGGCCGGCCTGATCCAGGTTGTTGCCGGGTTGTGCAAGGTGGGTGTGTGGTTCCGCATGACCTCGCCGGCCGTCGTGGCCGGCATGTTGTCGGGTATCGGCATCCTCATCGTGGCGTCGCAGTCGCATGTGCTGCTCGACGCCATTCCCAAGGCTCGTGGCCTGGAGAATTTCGCCGCACTTCCCGCGGCGGCGTGGGAGTCGGTGACCGGCGCAGCCGAAGGGCGGGCCCCGGCGGCCCTGATGATCGGCCTCGGTACGATTGCCATCATGTTGTTCTGGGAGAAGCTGCGGCCTGCGAAGCTGCGCTTCGTCCCGGGCGCCTTGCTTGCGGTGGTCGCCATGACCCTGGCAGCGCAGTTCGGCGGTTTCGATGTCAAACGCGTGGATGTACCGGCGAATCTGTTCGCGGCGATCAGCCTGCCGAGCATGGGCAGCCTGTTCGGCCTGTTCGATTCGTCGCTGCTGGTCGCAGCAGTCACTTTCGCCTTCATCGCCAGTGCGGAAACGCTGCTGTCGGCGGCGGCGGTCGACCGGATGCACAACGGTGTTCGTACCAACTACGACCGCGAGCTGACGGCGCAGGGCGTGGGCAACATGATCTGCGGTGTCCTCGGTGCGTTGCCGATGACCGGCGTGATCGTGCGCAGTGCCGCGAACGTTCAGGCCGGCTCGGCGACACGCATGGCGGCCATCATGCACGGCGCATGGTTGCTGGCCTTCGTCATGCTGCTGCCGTGGCTGATGCGGATGACTCCGGTCTCCTGCCTTGCCGGCATTCTTGTCTACACCGGCGTCAAGATGGTCAACCCGAAGCAGATCAAGGATCTCGCCGCTTACGGCAAGGGTACGGCGGCGGTTTACGTCGCAACGACAGTAGCCATCGTCGCGACCGATCTGCTCACCGGTGTGATCGTCGGCTTCGGCCTGTCGTTGTTCCGCCTCGCGCTGCTTTCTTCGAAGATGCGCATGGACGTGGAACACCATGACGAGCCGGGCAAGGCCACGCTCCATCTGGAAGGCTCTGCGACGTTCCTGAAAGTGCCGAGCATGGCGCGCACGCTGGCCACGGTGCCGCCGAACACGCGTCTGAGCGTCGTCATGGATCGCCTGCAGCACGTGGACCAGGCGTCGCTGGAGTTGCTGCGCGAGTGGGGCCAGAACGCGTCCAAGCGCGGATGTGAGCTGGTGGTCGACTGGAAGGAGCTGAATCGCCGCGTCGAAGGTTCCCGCCAGGCCGCCTGATCCATGCGCTGACCCACCGGCAAATCGCTTCTGTAGGAGCC
>NZ_JBFUIT010000445.1:0-2512 GCF_056401735.1 Luteibacter sp. P4_D7_3 | reverse complement strand
GCGCACCGACGACCGCCGCAAGCACGGCTGCCGCAAGTACGTCCACGGCAGCTTCGACTCTCGGTTCGACCGTGGCGACGCAGCTACAGAACCTTCTCGGTATTGCCTGACCGACGGATGCCGCCCGGGCGATCGCGGGCGGCATTTCGGTGTCACGATGGATCAGGGACTAGCCTGCCAGATGGCCTTGCCGCCGGCGACAATCCACGTGGTGCCATCGTTACGAAGGTAGAGATACGCGCCTGGCTGTCCCGCGGTGCCACTCGCCCAACGGGGTTGGCCGCTCGTGTCGTACTCGACCAGGTTGCCGTCGCCCTGCAYGATGGTCGTCTTGATGGGCTGGCCCGCCGTGCCGCTCGAATACAACCGGATGCCGTCGCGGTAGACGATAACGTCGCCGTTTGCATCCTGTGCGAGGGTGATGTGGCCGTCGCACGAGGTCAGTGGATGGACCGGATCGAGAATCTCGTTCGGATGCAGCACACCGCACTCGGGAACGACATCAAAGGGGCCCGGATCCGTCGGTACCGTCGCCGTGACCGGACTGTCGCCGTGGAACATCGCGGCGATTTCATGCGTCATGCGCAGGTTCCAGTCCGTCGGCAGCTTGTAGCCGTCGACATCCAGCGTCAGCCACGGGTATTGCGATGGCGCCTGCGACGCACTCGAGGCGACCTTGAGCAGCGATGTCCCCTCACCGAGCTCATCGAACATGGCGATCTTGACGGTACGCACGCCCGCACTGCGATCGCGGTAGGCCTGGTCCCAGAAGAACTTGCCACCGAGACCCTTGGCACCTTCGGTCGGAAGGTTGCCGTTGTTCTGGTCACGGCTGGACGATGCCGGAAGAATCGTCGGCATGTAGATCTGTCCGTTGGCTGCGGTCGACGCCAGGTGGACGCGCGTACGGTTGGTCTCGTACCAGTCGAGGTCGGTGTCCTGGTACACGCCTACGTTCCACGGCTGGATGATGTCGAGCTTCTTGACGACATCCGCGTATTCGGGCTGTTCGAGATAGGTATTGCTGACGCCACCCATGATGGTCGCGTGGGCCACGTTGTGGAACCAGTCGATCACACGCGAGGCGAGGGCTGGCTTCATCTGCCAGGTCGTTTCGCTGCCTCCCTGGTCGATGCCCCAGAGCGAGACGACGGGCCGGCCACCCTGTTGCTGGTACATGGCGCYCTGGGTGACATGGAGGTCGTTGACCAGGTGCAGCCAGTCGGCAGTCAACTTATTGAAGATGGCGTCTTCATCGGCCTGCGTGCTGGTGTTCTCGAACTGCCCGCTCACGTCGTACTCGATGAAGAACGAACGTCCGTTGTCGCCAGCAGCCTGCATGGCATTGCGCAGGACGATGTCGTTTTCCTRGTAGAGCATGTCGAGCGATCCCAGGAATCGTTGGAGAATGGCGCCGTCAACGCCGTACTCGCGCATCCAGCGGAAGTGCGTTTGCGCCGTGCCCGCATTTAAAGACGAGAAGAAGTTCGCCTGCTTCCCAGCGACGGTGAGACCCGGGGCAGGGCAGAGGGCGCCYGCCGGATATTCGTCGGTGATGGGGAACGTGGGAATCGAGCTATTGGTTGCGGTCGGATCGATCTGCGAGATGTATGTCCAGTGGAACCAGTTGCTTTCCGGACTCGGCGCGCCCGGGCAGTGAAACCATCCCTGGTAGGCCGCGAATACCTTGTCGAGCACGGTCGAGGTGTCGGTGACATCGGCCGCGGATGCGAGGGTGGGCTGGAGAAGCGCGAGTGCGATAAAGGCACCGAGCGCGTGGCGAAGACGACGTGATGCGGGAGCCGAGACGAGCGACATGGATGTCCGATGGGTGGTGGGGGTTTCCGCATCGTGTTCCGCTTGTGCCGGAGTGACCGTGTCTTGATTCACGCTTTCGTACCGATCGCGCCGGGCACCGCTTCTGGCCCATCAGCCACATATGACCCAGCCAGATGCGCTGTTAGGCTGAGTCCCCGGCTCGCCTGAAGGACCACCATGCTCCGTCGCCTCGCCTTGTTCGGACTGTGTGTTCCCCTGGCCGTCCACGCGACCGCGCCGGCGACGGAAAGCTGGCTGGTAAAAACCGACATGTGGGGAAATATTGCCTATCAGACCCTCGTGCTCGACGTTGAAGGCGACGCCTTGAGCGGAACGTTCGACGGCGACACGCTGGTGGGAACCCGTCATGGCAATGTTCTTGATTTCACCGTCACGGACGCGGACAAGGCGACCTACCATCTGAAAGCCAGGGTCGACGGGAAGGCTTTGACAGGCATCGCGGATGACCCGGACACCAATCACCCCGGAAGTCGAGTGAGCCACGTATTCACCGGGCACCGTTTGCCGGATCGTCCTGGCGGTCCGGCGAGGGTCTACACGTTCACGCCGAAGGACTATGCCAACGAGTTCTCGGCCAGCCGCGCGCCCGTGCTGACGGTATGGCCCGGCGACGGCATCCGCACGCAAACGATCGACTCGGGCGGTGTGGATGAAAAGGGCAACACCGTCGCGT
>NZ_JBFUIT010000444.1:0-2516 GCF_056401735.1 Luteibacter sp. P4_D7_3 | reverse complement strand
GATTTCCACAAAGCCGAGTTTGCCGTTGTCAAAGACGATGATCTTGACCGGCAGGTTCTCCTGCACGGTCGTCATCAGATCACCAAAGAGCATGGCGAGCCCCCCGTCACCGCACATGCTGATGACCTGGCGGCCGGGATGGGATTTTTGCAGCCCGAGCGCGGAGGCGAGGCCTGCCGCCATGGTGCCGTGCAGGAGGCTGCCGACGATGCGGCGCTTTTCCGTTGCATGGATGAAGCGGAGCGCCCACACCAGCGGCGTGCYGTCATCGACGGTAAAGAGGGCGTCATCGGCCGCGACACGGTCGAGCACACTGGCGAGGTACGAGCCGGGAATCGAGTCGTGGGCGCCGGGCTTCGCGTGACCGCGCATCTCGGCCATGGTTTTGTTGTAGCGGTTGACATACTCGTCGCGAAAGACCGTGTCTTCCCGGCGGTTGAGCAGCGGCAGGAGGGCTTTCATGGTCTCCTTGACGTCACCGACCGCGCCCAGTGTCACCGGGTGACGGCGTCCCAGATGCATGGGGTCGATGTCGATTTGCACGATGTCGGCGTGGTCAGGGTAAAACTGCCGCCACGCAAAGTCCGCACCGAGCAGCAGGAGGGTGTCGCACTTGAGCACCGCATTGAAGCCCGCCTCGTTGCCGAGGATGCCCGTCATGCCGATGTTGTGGGGATTGCCAAACTCGAGGAAGTCCTTGGCGCGGGAGGTGTGCGCGATGGGTGCTTTGAGACAATCGGCCACGGCGAGAATCTCGTCGAGGGCGCCCTCGCAACCGGAGCCGCCATAAATTGCAATGCGGTTTCCTGCATTGAGGATGTCCGCGATGCGCTGGAGCTCGTTGTCGTTGGGACGCACCAGGGGCTGGCTGACCTGGACACTGAACGGCACATCATTGGTGACGGGCGAGTCGGAGATGTCGACCGGGACGATGAGCACGGCCACACCGCGCAACGACCGCGCTGCCTGGCAGGCAAGAACGGTCTTCTTGCGCGCCTGGTCGGGGGTGAGAATCATGTCGCAATACACCGAGCACTCGTCGAAGACGCGTGTGAAATCGACCTCCTGGATGGAACTGAAGCCGATGTCGCTGCGCTGGATCTGGCTTGCGATGAGAACGACCGGCGCGCGGTTGCGGTTGGCTTCGTAGAGGCCATTGATGAAGTGGAGGCTGCCTGGCCCGCAGCTGCCCCCGCACGCGGTCAGCTGACCCGTGACCATGGCCTCTGCCCCGGCGGCAAAGGCGCCGGCTTCCTCGTGGCGCATGTGGACCCATTCGATGGTGCTTCCCTCGATGTGTTCGGCGAGAAGGTTCATCGTGTCGCCCACGATGCCGTAGCAGTGTTTGACGCCTGCTGCTTCGAGCGTTTCAACGATGATCTGCGCGGTTTTCTTGCTCATGGACGTTCTCCTGGTTGAAGGATGGGGATGTCGGATGCAACGGCGTGCTGCGCGCGCGGCTCATCCTGCGGACGCTTGCCATCGCCGGCTTCGGTTGCGTCCACTGAAATGGCGCCCGTCGCCAGTGCCAGCTGCGCGACGGCGACCTGAAGGTCAGCATTCGCCGATTCCCGGTCCGCGATTGCCTCGGCCAAAGCGGCGTTGCCCGATTCAACCTCCTGGACGGTCGAGAGACCGCGCCTGAAGCTGGCGAGCGCGGCATCGAAGGCCGCCTTTGACGCCGAGACATACGCGTCGGTTTCATCCCGCTGCTGCACGGCTGTTGCGAGCGCAAYGTCGGCGCGGACAACTTCAGCGGA
Source organism: Luteibacter sp. P4_D7_3 (assembly GCF_056401735.1). Lineage (NCBI taxonomy): Bacteria > Pseudomonadati > Pseudomonadota > Gammaproteobacteria > Lysobacterales > Rhodanobacteraceae > Luteibacter > Luteibacter sp. P4_D7_3. The sequence continues at coordinate 756 of NZ_JBFUIT010000444.1, read as the reverse complement.
GATGCGGTCTTTGAGTGCGTCGAGCTGGTCGAGTGCGCCGGCGACCTGAGAGTTGGCCATGGCAACGTTGCTTCTGCGCATGCCGCCGTCGACCAGCGGCAATTCGAAGGCAACCAGAATGGCCCCGCCGGGCCGGTTGACGGACGAGTAGCGGCTGCCATCGCTGCTGACCGCGCCAGCGTTTTGAAAAGCCTGCGCGCTCAGCGAAATGGTCGGCCGGTAGGCGGCCCTTGCTGCGTCGAGGCGGGCGTTGGCCGCACTGACCTGACTGCCTGCCGCCTGCAGGTCCTGCCGGCGACGCAGCGCTTCGGCAATCAGGCCCCTGACCGGGGCGCGGACGACGGTGGCATTGGCCGGGGCCGTCTCGTCGGCGAGGATGATTTCGGTTTCCGGGGGCAGACCCACCGTGCTGACCAACACCGCATTGGCCGCACGCTCGGCCCCGCGCGCGCGGACTGCCGAGAGCTTGGCGGCAGCGACCTGCCGCTGTGCTTGAGCCACGGCGACGACGGTGGCGCGCCCGGCCCGGTTCTGCGCGACGACGGCCTCTTCGGTGGTTTGYGCAGCCTGGACGATTCCGGTGGCGGCACGCACGCTGGCTGCGGCAGAGACCAGGGAAAAGTAGGCCTGGCTAACGTCAAACGACAGCTTCTGGCGACTCCCTGCGACGTTCGCCTCTGCAGCCAGTGTGGTCTGCCGGGCTTCCTCCGCCCTGCCCTTGCGGCGCCCGAAGTCAAACAGCAGCCACTTCATGCC
>NZ_JBFUIT010000443.1:0-2518 GCF_056401735.1 Luteibacter sp. P4_D7_3 | reverse complement strand
CACGCAGATCGCGTCCTACGTATGGGACATGAATTTCGACAGTGACACCAATGTCGTCGAAGTCGCCATTCGCCGGCTGCGCGCAAAGGTCGACGACGGCCATGACGTGAAGTTGATCCATACGGTTCGCGGCATGGGTTACGTGCTCGACGTGGAAGCGGAGGACGGCTGATGCTTCGCCTGTCACTGAAAGCCCGCCTCACCGGCACCTTCGTGGTCATCACGGTGGTCTGTTTCACCGTGGTGGGCGTGCTGCTGATGAACGCGGTGTACCGGCGCATCTACCAGCAGGATGAGATCAACCTCGTCCTGTCCGCGCGGCACCTGCGCCGGTTCATCGGCGAGCTCGATTCGACCGACGATCTCGTCGCGCACCAGGCACGGCTGACCTGGAGCGTGCTCGGCGATACCGAGAACGCGCTGCGCATCACGGACAAGGACGGTAAGGTTCTCGTCGACCACGACCTCTCCCACTTCACGGTGCAGGCACAGGCCGTCGCGCCGGCCGACCAGCGCCTTACAGTGACCGATATCCGCTCCTGGAACGACGGCGACGGGGAAATTCGTGGCGTATCCACCCTGGCGGCGCTGAAGGACGGGAGCATGGTTACGGTGACGGTGGCCCGTTCCATGGCGGACCGGTCCGTCCTGCTCCTGCGTTACCGGTGGGACACCGTGATAGCCCTCTTGCTGGGCACACTGGCAGCCACCGTACTCAGTTACCTGCTGATCCACCGCGCCCTGCGTCCGCTACGCGCCATGACAGCGAGCGCCTCATCGGTCACCGCCCACCGCCTGAGTACGCGGCTTTCCGCGGAGAACACCCCGGCGGAGCTACATGCGCTGGCACACGCGCTCAATGAAATGCTCACGCGCCTGGAGGAAGGCTTCGACCGCCTCTGGCAGTTCACGGTGGACCTGGCGCATGACCTGCGCACACCGGTCGCCATCCTCCGTGGCAGCAACGAAGTCGCGCTGAGCCGTCCGCGCAGCGTGGCCGAGTATCAATCGCTTCTCGGTTCGAATATCGAGGAGTGCGACCGGGTAAGCCAGCGCATCGAGAGCATGCTGTTCATCGCACGTGCCGAGAATCCCCAGTTCGCCTTGCAGCGTCTCGTTATCGACACCAACGAAGAACTGCATCTGCTTGCCGACTATTACGAAGGCATCGCCTCGGACGCCGGCGTCGTGGTTCGGATCGATGCGCACGCCACCGTCTACGCCGACCGTGACCTCTTCCGTCGCGCTGTGAGCAACCTGCTATCGAACGCCCTTCGTTACACGCCGTCCGGTGCGACACTTTCGCTGATCGCGACGACGACCGAGACCGGCGTGAGCGTATCGGTGGAGAATCCGGGGCCGGGCATCGCGCCCGATCATCTCGAAAAGGTTTTCGACCGCTTCTACCGCGTGGATCGGTCGCGCACCGACTCCAACATGTCTACCGGCCTGGGGCTGTCGATCGTCAAGAGCATCATGGATCTGCATGGCGGCGATGTGCTGGCAACGAGTGAACTCGAAGGCCTCACCCGGTTCACGCTGCGCTTTCCCCGGGTCACGATCCCCGACTAGCCAGCCATGCACGCACGCCATCGAGCGACCTGAATTCGTCGACACTGCGCGCGGCAACACCGGGGTACGTGGCGGAGACCATGTCGGCGAGCGCCCTGCCTGGACCGAGTTCCAGGAACACGTCGGCGCCCGCTTCGACGCATGCATCCAGGCAAGCCTTCCATTGCACCGGCTGCGAGATTTGCCGTGCCAGCTTGTCCAGCCCTTGCGAGACCTCGAGCACCGGTGCCCCGTCGATGCCGCTGAACAGGCGCGTGCCGTAGGACACCGCGCGGCCCACGGCGACGCTGGCCAGTCGCTGCCGAAAGCTTGCGCTGGCTTCCGTCATGAAGCGGGTATGGGAGGCGATGCCAACCCTCACCGGCACCACGCGCGACGCGCCCTTCTGCCGCGCGTCTGCCGCGATAGCGTCGAGCGCCGACGCAAGGCCCGCCAGCACATAGGCGTCGCCCGGATTGACGATGGCAAGGGCAGCCTCGCGTTGGTCGACCAAGGCGTCGACGACCGACCGGTCCAGCCCACGCACGAACAGCATGCCCTGCTCGCCCTCACGCGCCCGGTCCATGGCGTCGGCGCGGGCGTCGATGAGCTCGAGGACTTCGTTGGACGTCAACAGGCCAGCTACACCCCGCGCCGCCACTTCGCCAACGCTATAACCGGCGATGCAACGTTCCGGAGGAAGGTCACGCGCTAACGCTGCCGCGACCGTCAACGCCTGGATCGCGCATAGCCGCTGCGCGTGACGGTTCTCGCGAAAAGCTTCCTCGCTGGCCGTCTTCACCCAGCGACGAGGGTCTTCTCCAAACAAGGTCGCGCCCATCGCGAAGATATCCGACGCTTCGGCTGCGTCTTTCGTCAGCTCGAACATCCCGGCATGCTGACCGCCCTGTCCCGAGCAAAGTAGGGCTATACGCATAGAACCTCTCTTAGTCGCATAGCCCTGCCC
>NZ_JBFUIT010000442.1:0-2520 GCF_056401735.1 Luteibacter sp. P4_D7_3 | reverse complement strand
CACATACAGTGCGTCTCCCCGCCGCACGCAGTGAGTCGCCCTGCCCTCATAGAAGTCGTCCGGCATATCCATATACCTGGCCCATTTGATTCGCTCGCCCGCCGCGTCGGCGACATAGACGTAGGGGCGGGAGAACATGCCGTCTTCGTCTGTCACCTTTCCAGCCACGCATTTGCTGTTGTCACCCACCGGTGTAGTCGAGTAGAGGTCGAAGTACTCGGGAAGTCCGTGGCTCGTAGCGGTTCGTGCCTTGGCCGGACTCGAATCGTGCGACGATGCATTTGCAAGGCCGCCTGCAAGAGTGACGGCGCTGATAGCTGCGGCCATCGCAACGGATTGAAGTTTCATGATCTCTGCCTCCTGAGGGTCGTAAGCCATCTGAGTTTCGGAATCGCCAGGCGACGGTGTCGCAGCACCGGTAACGCGCGCGGCATCACCGTGCGAACCTGCCGCTTTGGGAATGCTGGGCTTTCTCTTCACCGCCACGGGCACCCCATCGGGTGGAAGGTGTCCGAGTTCGACGCGGGTGCGCGCGTTTGCTATTTCAAGGTCACGCAGAAGCTGCGAGTCGTAGTGGATATCGCGGCTTGACAGCTTGTGTACGGAGAGCAGGGACGACGGCCGTGCGCCTTCGTCCTCGTCCCAGGAGTCTTCTTGCGTCGTCATGTTGCCTTGGGTCAGCTTTCGAGGGGTGGAGTGGCTCGCGCCACTAACTATTACTGGGCCAGCGCCGCGAGCACTCGAGCGTTAGTTTGCTTCCGCACGGCCTGGGCGCGCGCCAACGTACGTGACACCTGCCCCGCATGGGCCACTACAGAAACTGGCATACCGGCGCGCGCCTGCAGCCTCTTGTCCTTGAAGAACCAGTTCTTCCTTGCCCGGATCGGTCGGCAACCTTCGTAGAAGATGAGCTCTTCGTCGGCCGGCAGCTCCTTGATCTCCTGGGGCAGGAGAACGGCTCGGCGCTCCTCACTGAAGCTCGTCGACACCTGCGGCGCTCCGCCACCCCGACTGGTGCTCCGGTGTTCCTTCCGGACCGTTTTGTAGCCCAGCATTTCGCTGTATTCGTTAGCGTCGCTCTGCTCTCGCGGTGCGAAAACGATCTGCGCACCGTGGTTCGTGATGAAGTTCTGGGCGTCGTTCTCGCCGTAGGCGGAGCGCAGCTGGGCCCGACTCTGGACGATGCACAAGTCGCGCACGCCATAGCTAGCGGCGATGGATATTCGCTTCGCCCATACATCGACCCTTCCCATGGCGGTGAACTCGTCCATCAACATGAGCATCTGATACTTGAGATCAGGATCTTCTCCGAGTTGCTTGCCAAGATTGTTTCCGATCACGGTGCTGAAGAAGATGTTGAGTAGCTTGCTGCTCTCGTCCAGCTTGTTTGTGGGGATGATCACGTAAAGGGTGGTTGGCCGCTTGCGCAGGGCGCCGATGTCGAAATCCGTGGCGTTCGTCGCTGCGGCGAGGATCGGGCTAAGGAATTGCTGCAGGGGCGCCTGCATGGTGGCGATCACTGACGAAAAGGTATCTTCCGCCATGCCTGCGAGGTTGCCGAAGACGATTCGGGTCTGCTGGCTGACAAACCTGTATCTGGGCTTCCGGAGAATTGAATCGATGACCTCTTTGGTGCTTTGGGTGTCCGTTCCACTTGAGAAATGCAAGATGCGCTCGAAGCTGGGGAAATCCGGCGAGGTGTTTATATCCGCCATGAGCGGTTCGGTACCGTCCACTGCCTGCGAGATCATCTGGTCGTCCCAGGCTTCGAAGAGGTACGAAGCCATGGCGGTGAATGCCGCACGGCTCTGCGACGTCCAGAATGGATCGTTGCCTGGCTGGTCCGGGTAGAGAATGGCGGCGATGGTCTGGATCTCGCCAATACGCTTCGCAGGATCGACACCCGCCAAGGTGGTCATCGGATTGAATCGATGCGTGTTTCCCGCGTCATCGTAGGGCGCCCATACGTAGACTTTCTGCTGCTGCGATTCGCGCCAGCCGCTGGTCGCCTTGTACAGCTCACCCTTCAGGTCCAGCACCACCATTGAGTGCTGGTACGAGAGCAGCGCCGGAATAGCAATGCTGGTGGTCTTACCGGATCGTGTAGGGCTGATGGTAATGACATGCTGGGCGCCGCCGAGCCAGAGATAGCGGCCCTTGTACTTCCCCATGAGGATGCTTTCCGGAGTTTGCTTGAGCAGCCCCGCCTTTTTCATGTCCGCCAGCTTTGCGAAGCGTGCGTCGCCGTGCATGGTTTCTGGTTTGGACCTCAGTACCGGCATGAAAAGACTCAACCATGCCGCCAGCGGCCCACCGAATCCGAAGGCACCGCACAGCTTGATCTTAAGGACGTACGGCGCGACCTGGGGCAGATCGAGTGCGCGGAAGTATTGCCAATACGTGGTCACCCCCAGAGACACCTGGCCGAGGCCAAGAATCCATAGGGTAAGGAAACCCGCCAGGTACTCTCCGCCCACCAGGGCAAGGAGTCCAAGTACGAGCAACGTTAATGCCTTGTAC
>NZ_JBFUIT010000441.1:0-2526 GCF_056401735.1 Luteibacter sp. P4_D7_3 | reverse complement strand
GCGCGGAGCCGTCGTCGGCAGCCAGGGCCACTACATGGCCGGGCGTGCTGTCGTAAGCGGCGTCACGGTCACAAGGCACGGCCTGGACGCCCATGCATGCGACGCACAACGCGATGAACACGAAGAACGTGCTCGCGAAGCGGCGCAAGAAGGATGTCGGGATCGTAGCCATGTCGCCGAACGTACGCGAGGCCTTGTGACAATCGCAAGTGCGGCGACGCAGCAAATTCAGACTTCTGCCTATTGCAACCGCAGAGGCAATGGGGGGCAATGGATTGCGGCATTTCTCGGCGATAAATCCGGTGACCGCGATTCAGGAATTAGACGTCCATAGGTATCCCACGCCTCTGAGACGATTCGCAGACAAGAGAAACCTTCGTCTAGTACTTGTTCTTGGTCGTGCCCGCCAAAGCGTCCTCACCCCGGCCCGGTGCCGGCGTACTTCAGGATATCGTCCCAGTTCTGGGAGTCGAAATTTTCCACGAGTGCCTTGGCGGCTTCTGTCCGAACAACCTCAAGCGGGGCCCACGGCGCGAAGAATGAGTCGCTGGCGTTGCCGTTCCATGCTTTTGGGGCACCAAATGACGACACGAGGACATCCGCTTAACGCGAGCGCCTCATAAGGCCCCGGGCTGATATCCTTTGCGGTATGGATACGACGAGTAACAGCACCGCTACGGCGATCGCCGGGCGGTTCAGGGGCTTCCTTCCCGTGATCGTGGATGTCGAGACCGGCGGTTTCGACTCCGAACGGGATGCGCTCCTGGAAATCGCCGTGGTCGCGGTCAAGATGGAGCCTTCGGGGCTTCTCGTGCCCCAGCCGGCCGTGGCGGCAAACGTGGAGCCCTTTCCGGGCGCCAACATCGACCCGCGCTCGCTGGAAATCACCGGCATCGACCCGGATCACCCGTTCCGTGGCGCCCTGCCCGAGCGCCAGGCGCTGGACCACATCTTCAATGCGGTGCGCGAGGCGGTGAAAGCCGCGGAGTGCCAACGTGCGGTGCTGGTCGGCCATAACGCGGCCTTCGACCTTGCCTTCCTTAATGCGGCGGTGCGCCGGGTGGGCCATAAGCGCAATCCGTTCCACCCCTTCAGCTGCTTCGACACTGCCACCCTCGGTGGCCTGGCCTACGGGCAGACCGTGCTTAGCAAGGCCGTGCTCGCCGCAGGCCTCAGCTTCGACAGCCGCGAGGCGCATTCGGCCATCTACGATGCCGAGCGCACCGCCGAGCTGTTTTGCGAAATCGTGAACCGCTGGCGCCGGCTGGAGCTTTTCGAGCGCGACCAGACGACCCCGATCGCGGTCTGAGACATTTCGTAAGTTCCTGAATATGACAGCAAAGTGGCGGCTGTCATCCAGTTGAAACATTCAGTACGTCTCATTGCAACACGGCAGGGCTGGAATACAGCCCCGGGCGGGCTTCGCCTGACACTCATTCTTCCGAGGACTACTCCGTGTTCACACGCAAACTCCGCATCGCCGCGTTGGTCGCTGCTTCGCTGTTCGGCATGTCCGCTCAGGCCACCGACATCACCGGCGCTGGCTCGAGCTTCGTCTACCCCGTTCTCTCCAAGTGGTCCGCCACGTACGCCGAGAAGACGGGCAATAAGCTGAACTACCAGTCCGTCGGTTCGGGTGCAGGTATCGCCCAGATCAAGGAAGGCACCATCGACTTCGGCGCCTCCGACGCTCCGATGAGCGCCGAAGACCTCGCCAAGTTCGGCCTGGGCCAGTTCCCGGCCGTGGTCGGCGGTATCGTGCCCATCGTCAACCTGCAGGGCGTGGCCGCTGGCCAGCTGAAGCTGGACGGCGCCCTTCTCGCCGACATCTACCTGGGCAAGATCGCCCGCTGGAGCGATCCGCGCATCGCCGCCCTGAACCCGGGCGTCAAGATTCCGGACGTGAAGGTCACCGTCGTGCATCGTTCGGACGGTTCGGGCACCTCGTTCAACTTCACCAACTACCTGTCCAAGGTCAGCCCGGAGTGGGCGTCCAAGGTCAAGTTCGGCACCGCCGTTGAGTGGCCGGCCGGCGTCGGCGGCAAGGGTAACGAAGGCGTCTCGCAGTACGTTCGCCAGATCCCGGGCTCGATCGGTTACGTCGAATACGCTTACGCCAAGAAGAACGCGATCTCCTACACCCAGCTGCAGAACGCAGCCGGCAAGTGGATCGAGCCGAGCGCCGTCACCTTCGCCGCTGCTGCTTCGACGGCTGACTGGAAGAGCGCCAAGGACTTCAACCTGATCATGACCAATGCCCCGGGCGATCAGGCATGGCCGATCACGGCGACGACCTGGATCATCATGTACAAGAAGTCCAAGAACGCCTCGCACACCAAGGTCGCGTTCGACTTCTTCAAGTGGTCCATGGAGAACGGCCAGTCGCAGGCTGCCTCGCTCGACTACGTCGCCCTGCCGGACACGCTGGTCAAGCAGATCGAAGCCTACTGGGCTGCCGAGTACAAGAACTGATCCTTCTCGACAGGCCGGCTGACACATAAGCGGCCCAGAGTAGGAAACCGGGTC
>NZ_JBFUIT010000440.1:0-2536 GCF_056401735.1 Luteibacter sp. P4_D7_3 | reverse complement strand
ATACATGGCCGGGCGCCTCGTCGCCCAGGCGAGGAATGCCGAAGGCCTCGTGGCCCTGCTTGCTGCCTTCTTCGACGTGCCCGTGAATCTTGAAGAATTCGCGGTGACGTGGCTGACCCTGCCTGACGACGGGCGGCTGCGCATGGGTGCCGCCATGGCGGGCCTGGGCACGACGTCGGTGCTCGGCGCCGCCGTGCGCGCCGCGCAGCACCGCTTTCGTATCCGGCTGGGGCCGATGGCGTTTGCTGATTACCGGCRCTTCCTGCCCGGCGGAGAAGCCCTCGCTGAGTTGCTCGCCGCTGTGCGCTTCTACGTCGGCGACGGGCTCGACTGGGACGTTCAACTGGTGCTGCGCCGCGACGAGGTGCCTCTCACGCACCTGGGACGCGGCAGCCGCATGGGCCTGTCCGCGTGGATGGGCCGTTACGGCGGCCCGGGAGACGCCGACGACCTCGTCCTGCAACCCCTTTCCCTTCCGAATCGATCGAGGACGTCATCGTGACCGATATCAGCCGTACCGCCCTGTTCGGTAAGCTCAACACCGTGGCCTATAAAGCCATCGAGGGCGCCACCGTCGCCTGTCGCCTGCGCGGACATCGCGAGGTCGAACTGGTGCACTGGCTGCAGCAGATCCTGCAGATGGGTGATTCCGATCTGCACCGCATCGTCCGCCACGTGGGGATCGACCCTTCGCGCCTCGCGCGCGACGTAAGCGATGCGCTGGAACGGCTGCCCGGTGGTGCTTCCGCGGTCAGCGATCTTTCCGCTGATATCGAGGAGGCCGTGGAGCGCGGCTGGGTGTACGCCACGCTGAGTTTCGGCGAGGCACAGGTGCGCACGGGTTACCTTCTCGCCGGCATCGTACGCACGCGTCGCCTGCGCCACGTCCTGGTAGGGATTTCGAACGAGTTCGCGAGCCTCCGCGCGGAGGGACTCATCGAAGAGCTTCCCGGCATGATCGCGGGATCACCAGAGGAGCGCCTCGCTGCATCCGATGGCTTCCGCATGGGTAATGCTGCCGGGCCCGGATTCGATTCGCCCGCACCGGCGCAGTTGGGTAAGCGGGAGGGGCTGCAGCGTTACACCGTGGACCTCACTGCGCAGGCACGGGAGGGAAAGATCGATCCCGTCGTCGGTCGCGACGACGAGATCCGCCAGGTCGTCGACATCCTCATGCGTCGCCGGCAGAACAACCCCATGCTGGTGGGCGAGGCCGGCGTCGGCAAGACCGCGATCGCCGAAGGTCTCGCACAGCGCATCGTCGCCGGTGATGTGCCACCAGCACTGCGCGAGGTGGAACTACGCGTGCTGGACGTTGGCCTGCTGCAGGCCGGCGCGAGCATGAAGGGTGAATTCGAGAGCCGCCTGCGCCAGGTGGTCGACGAGGTGCAGGCGTCGGCGACGCCGGTCATCCTGTTCATCGACGAGGCGCACACGCTGGTCGGGGCCGGTGGCACAGCTGGCACGGGCGATGCCGCCAACCTGCTGAAGCCCACCCTCGCGCGCGGCACGCTGCGTACGATCGGCGCCACCACCTGGGCCGAATACAAGAAGCACATCGAGAAGGATCCTGCGCTCACCCGGCGCTTCCAGACCGTGCAGGTCGGCGAGCCCGACGAGGCGAAGGCGGTGCTGATGCTGCGCACCGTGGCCGGCGTGATGGAGACGCATCATGGCGTCCAGGTTCTCGATGAGGCGATCGAGGCAGCGGTCCGGCTGTCGCACCGCTACATCCCCGCGCGCCAGTTGCCCGAYAAGGGCGTGAGCCTGCTCGACACCGCGTGCGCACGTGTGGCAGTGAGCCACCATGCCGTACCGGCGCGCGTCGCCGATGCGCGCCGACGTATCGAGGCGCTCGAGGTCGAGCGCGCCATCGTCGATCGTGAGAGCGCGGTGGGTATCGACACGCTGGAGCGCAAGAGCACAGTCGACGCGGCACTGGTGGTTGAAGTGCAACGCCTTGTCGGGTTGGAAGAGGCGTGGACGCAGGAGAGCAGTCTGGTCAAGGGCATCCTCGACCTGCGCGCGCGACTGCGTGACGTCGCAGCGCCGATCGAAGAAACCGGCACCGAGTTGGAAAGGGCTGCGCGCGATGAAGTGATGCCCGGCAGCTTGAGTGCTGAGGAACGCGAGGCCATGCTCGTCGAGTTGCGGACCTTGCAGGCGGCACTGGCGGAACGCCAGGGTGATTCGCCGCTGATCCTGCCCGCGGTCGACCAGCAGGCGGTCGCCTCCGTGGTGGCCGATTGGACAGGTATTCCTGTCGGGCGGATGGTTCGCAGCGAATTGCAAACGGTCATGAACCTGGCCGCGTTGTTGAGCCAGCGAGTGATCGGGCAGGACCATGCCATGGAAATGATCGCCAAACGCGTGCAGACCTCGCGTGCCGGGCTCGACAATCCCAACAAACCCATCGGCGTCTTCATGCTCGCCGGTACGTCGGGCRTGGGCAAGACCGAAACGGCGCTGGCGCTGGCCGAGACGCTCTACGGCGGCGAGCACAACCTCATCACCATCAACATGAGCGAGTTCCAGG
>NZ_JBFUIT010000439.1:0-2569 GCF_056401735.1 Luteibacter sp. P4_D7_3 | reverse complement strand
GCATAGAACCGGCCATCGCCGGTCCCAAAACCGCGCCACGGCGCCGTTTGCGGCCGGYCCACCCTGAATGTGAAATCGTCCATGGCCAATTCCCAGCGCGACCTCGAACCCGGTATCCGCACCGATCTCGACGGCCGCCTTACCTATGGCGAGTACCTCAGGCTGGATCAGGTGCTCAGTGCCCAGGTACCCCGCAGCCAGCCCGCCCACCACRACGAGATGCTTTTCATCGTCCAGCACCAGACCTCGGAGCTGTGGCTGAAGCTGATGATCCACGAGCTGGACGCCGCCCTGGCGCACCTGCGCGCGGACGACGTGGACGGCACGCTGAAGATCCTGGCCCGGGTCAAGGCCATCCAGCGCCAGCTTTACGAGCAGTGGGGCGTCCTGGAGACGCTCACACCGGCCGAATACCTGCAGTTCCGCGACGTGTTGGGCCCCTCGTCGGGTTTCCAGTCCCTGCAGTACCGCATGGTGGAGTTCCTGCTCGGCAACAAGCACGCCGACATGCTTCGCGTGTTCGAGCACGATCCCGTGGCGCATGAGCGGCTGAAGGTGATCTTCGAGGCGCCGGGGCTTTACGACGAATTCCTGCGTTACCTCGCGCGCCGCGGCCACCCCGTGCCGGTCGACCTGCTGGAGCGCGACCTGACCCAGCCCTGGCGAAGCCAGCCCGCCCTGCTACCCGTGTTCAAGCGGATCTACGAGGACACCGCCCACCATTGGCCTGAGTATCATCTCAGTGAGGAACTGGTGGACATCGAAGAGTCGTTCCAGCTCTGGCGGTTCCGCCACATGAAGACCGTGGAGCGCATCATCGGCTTCCGTGCCGGAACCGGCGGTTCGTCCGGCGTGGCCTTCCTGCGCAAGGCGCTGGAACAGAGTTTCTTCCCCGAACTGATCGAAGTACGCACCATCCTGGGAACGTAAATATTTGACGGGCGGCTGCCCGGACGGTTAAACACCCTGCACGAAGCGTCTTCACGCCCAAGGGAAATGCATGACACCGACCGCCCCAGCCACCGCCAGGCCCGTGCCCGATTACCCGCAGACCCTGGGTCACCCGCGTCCCCTGTGGATGCTGTTCATGACCGAGTTCTGGGAACGCTTTGCGTTTTACGGCATGCGCTGGGCGCTCACGCTGTACATCGTGGCGCAGTTCTTCCACGGCGATCAGGCAGGGCAGGGCTATGCCAGCCGCACCTACGGCTCGTATCTGGCGCTGGTCTACGCGTCGGCCATCTTCGGCGGCTATGTGGCCGATCGCATCCTCGGTTACCAGCGATCCATCCTGGTCGGCGCGGCGGTCATGGGCGCCGGCCTGTTCATGGTGATGGTGCCCAACCAGGACATCTTCCTCATCGGCCTGGCCACGGTGATCGTCGGCAACGGCCTGTTCAAGCCGAACATCTCGTCCCTGGTAGGCCAGATCTACCCGGTGGGCGACGATCGTCGCGACCGCGGGTTCACCATCTTCTACATGGGCATCAACATGGGCGGCTTCCTCGCCCCGTTGGTGACCGGCTGGCTCGCTTCGGTACTGACCGACACGCCGTTGCAGGACAACTACAAGGCCGTGTTCGCCGCCACCGGCTTCGGCATGGTGGTCTGCTTCGTCTGGTTCCTGATCGGCAAGCGCCAGTTGAAGGGCGTCGGCCTGCCGCCGCCGGAGCGCCACGAGGGCAAGAACCTGATCGGCGTCATCATCGGCATTCTCATCGCCATTCCGCTGGTGTACCTGCTGATGGCGAAGGCCGGCGCGATCTTCATCGCCTGGCTGCTCGGCGTGCTGTTCATCGGCGTGGCCGTGATGCTGGTGGTCGAAGCCGTGCGTCACGACCGCATCCAGATCCATCGCGTGATCGCGATGCTGTTGCTGTTCGCCTTCAACGTGCTGTTCTGGATGTTCTTCGAACAGGCCGGTAGTTCCTTCAACTTCCTCGCCCAGAACATCGTCGACCGTCACATGTTCGGCGGCTGGGAATTCCCGACCGGTTGGTTCCAGTCGGTGAATTCGGCGGCGATCCTGGTCTTCGCGCCCCTTGTGGCGCTGGCCTGGGGGTGGTCGGCCCGGCACCGCAAGGAGCCGTCAATCCCGCGCAAGTTCGGTCTCGGCCTGATCTTCAACGCACTGGCCTTCCTGGTGCTGATGTACGCGCTGAAGAGCCTGGTCGGCGGCGACGGCCTCATCCCGTTCTGGCCGCTGGCAGCGTGCTACGTACTGCAGACCATCGGTGAGCTGTGCCTGTCGCCCATCGGCCTGTCGATGGTGACCAAGCTGGCGCCGATGCGCGTGGTGGGCCTGGCCATGGGTGGCTGGTTCCTCTCCACGGCCATTGGCAACAATCTCTCGGGCCTGCTCGCCGGCCATATCAGCGGCGAAACCGGCATGACGGTGGGCTCGGCGCTGAGCGGCTTCACTTTCAGCTTCGAGCTGCTGGTGGGCGCGGGCATCCTGCTTTTCCTCATCGCGCCGCTAATCAACCGGCTGATGCACGGCGTCAAGTAAGCCGCGCTCTGGCGATCGCCCTTGCTCGGTAGGAGCCGATTCATCGGCGATCCCTAACGG
>NZ_JBFUIT010000438.1:0-2571 GCF_056401735.1 Luteibacter sp. P4_D7_3 | reverse complement strand
CTGTCTATCTATCACTAGATAGGTAACTTTCATGAAGATCCACGACATCCCCGGTTTCCCCAATCCGCTCCGCGTCCGTATCGTCCTGGCCGAGAAGGGCCTGTTCGACAAGGTCGAGTTCGTCAAAGTCGACCTCCCGGCCGCCGAGCACAAGCAGCCCGCCTTCCTCGCCATCAACCCGACGGGCACGGTGCCCGTGCTCGAGCTGGACGACGGCACCTATATCTCCGAGTGCACGGCGATCACCGAGTACCTGGACAACCTCGATGGCCATCCGACCCTTACCGGCGTCACGCCGCTGGAGAAGGCCACCATCCACATGATGCAGAAGCGCGCGGAGTCGGAGCTGATCGACGCCATCGGCATCTACTTTCATTACGCGACTGACGGCTTGGGTGCAGGGCTTCTTCCGTACAAGAGCCCCGAGTGGGAAGGCCGTGATCGCTGGGGACAGATGCACCGCGAGAAGGCCGAGGCCGGTATGCGGTACTTCAACGAGGTATTGAAGACCCAGCCTTACGTTGCGGGTGCGAACTTCTCCATGGCGGATACGACCGTGATTGGCGGATTGTTGTTTGCGTCTTATGCGCAGATTCCGGTGCCTGAGTCGTTGACGGCGCTGGTGGCGTGGAAGGCGCGGGTGGATGAGCGTGAGAGTGTCAGGATGGCGTCCGCGGGGTAAGAGCATCGCCCTCGTGCGTTCATTCCACGAAAAAGGTGATGGGCTATCGGCCCATCACCTTTTTCGTTTAGCCATATCAGCCACGCAGGTTCTGCACGACTACTTCGGGCGAACGGTCTTGAATGAGGCTCTGATTTCCGAGACGAATTCGTCCGGCTGCTCCCACGCGGCGAAATGCCCACCCTTCGGAAGCGTGTTGAAGTGGATCAGCTTCGGAAACGCCTTCACTGCCCAGCTCTTCGGAGCCGCGTAGATTTCGTCGGGAAACACGCTCACCGCCACCGGAATGGTGATGTGCTTGGGCTCGAAGAACGCCAGCTTGTTCTCCCAGTAGAGTCGGGCCGACGACACCGCGGTATGCGTCAGCCAGTAGAGCGTGACGTTGTCGAGAATATCGTCGCGGGAAAGCCCCTCGGCCTGGCCGTCGAAGACGCGGGTGATCAGCGCATAGCTGCGTGCATCGTGGTCGAGCATCCAGGCCGCCAGGCCGACCGGCGAGTCCTCGAGTCCATAAAGCGTCTGTGGACGATTGGTCATCTCCTGCGCATAGCCAAGACCATGCTTGTAGAAGAAGTCGAGCATGTCATAGGCATTCTTTTCGTCGGGCGCCAGCCCTGCCGGTGCGGGAGCGCCGGCCGCGAGGTCCTTCGCGATGTCATCGGGCACCGTCGCCGGCATGTTGGTGTGGATGGCGAGCAGTTCCGGTGGCGCCTGCACACCCATCTGCTCCGTCACGGCATCGCCCCAGTCACCGCCCTGGGCGACGAAATGCTTGTAGCCAAGCCGCTTCATCAGAATGGTCCAGGCGCGCGCGATGTGCTGCGGATCCCAGCCGACGACGGTGGGTTTACCCGAGAAGCCATAGCCCGGCAGCGACGGGACCACGACATCGAAGGCATCCGATGCCTTGCCACCGTGTGCCGTCGGGTTGGCCAACGGATCGATGACTTTCATCTGCTCGATGATGGAGCCCGGCCAGCCATGGGTAATGATGATCGGCAAGGCGTTCTTGTTCTTCGATTTCACGTGGATGAAGTGGATATCCACGCCATCGATGGTGGTCACGAACTGCGGCAGCGCATTCAACCGTGCCTCGACCTTTCGCCAGTCGTAACCCGACTGCCAGTAGTCGGCCAGCTTGCGCAACGTCGCGATCTGCACGCCCTGCGTCGCGTCGGGCACGAGCTCCGGGCTCGGCCAACTGGTAGCGGCTATGCGGCGATGCAGGTCCTGGAGGGCTTCGTCGGAAAAATGGATCTTCGGGAAGGGACGGATCGACGTGTCTTCGGCCTGCCCCGCCGCTTGCATGGGTGGAGCACCGGCGGCGTGGCTGGGTGTTGGCAGGACGGTACAGACGGCTCCGGCAATCACCGCTGCCGTCAGGAATTGCAAACGCGTGGACCGCATGAAGTGTGACGCCATGACAATACCCCTCCGTTTGAGATCGGATCTGCCTGCCCGTTACCAACACGCTTGTGAGCGTCCCCGATAGGCGAACCGTGCGTCTTGGCGACGCCCCCGCCGGTTTGAACGTGACGAGCTTGCGAAGCCGGCTTATACCTGCGGATGATTGCCAGCGCGAAAAACCGGGCGTTACAGTGATGAGCGGGGGGTCGCTGTGGAGGTATTCCATGAAGATTCTGATGGTGCTCACGTCGCACGACACCCTGGGAAACACGGGGCGCAAGACCGGCTTCTGGCTCGAGGAATTCGCGGCGCCCTATTACGTGTTCACCGATGCTGGCGTGTCGGTCACCGTGGCCTCGCCCAAGGGTGGGCAGCCGCCCATCGATCCGAAAAGCGACGACCCGGCCAATCAGACGCCCGCGCAAACGCGCTTCAAAGCCGATCCCGCCGCGCTCAAGGTGCTCGCCAATACGGTCAAGCTC
>NZ_JBFUIT010000437.1:0-2575 GCF_056401735.1 Luteibacter sp. P4_D7_3 | reverse complement strand
GCACCGTGCGTCCATGCCGGTAGGCCAGTGCTTCGAGCAACAGGAGCTGGCGACGCTGCAGACGCAAGGGGTGTCCATCGACCACGGCCTCGCGGGCGGTGAAATCGAAGCAGAGGTTGCCAAGCATGGCTACCGGCAGGGAGATCTGCGCGGGACGCCGGGAGATGGCGCGGATGCGTGCAAGCAATTCTTCGATCGCGAACGGTTTGACCAGGTAGTCATCCGCGCCGAGATCCAGGCCCTCGATGCGGTCGGTGAGCGAACCGCGGGCAGTCAGCATGATCACCGGAAGATCGGCGTGCGTCGCCCGTGCCGTGGCCAGCAGGGTCGCGCCGTCGCCGTCGGGGAGCTGCCTGTCGAGCAGGAGCAGATCGTGAACCTTGCACTGCAAGGCCTCGGTCGCATGCGCGATATCCGGGGCGATGTCCACGAGCATGCCGTGCCGATGCAGGCCAGCCTGGAGCACAGCGGCCATCTCCGGCTCGTCTTCCACCAGCAGTATGCGCATGCAGAACCTCCCGAAGGGGCGCGATCCTAACACGAGCTAAACGCCTATCAGGCCACGCAATGTTGGGGCAATGTCCGCTCCCCAGCATTTACAACCTGTCGTCCCCTAAGAGTTCTCCCGCATGTCAGTACCCCGTTCGCGCGCCGCGTCCCTTTTTGCCCTGATCGCCGGCATCGCCCTTTCTGGCGCCGTGTCGGCGCAATCCGCGGACGACCGCGCGCCCGGCTGGAGCCTCGGTATCGGAGCCGCCTGGGCCCCCAGCCCGTATCGCAGCTACGACAACAAGGCGTTGCCCCTGCCCCTGGTGAACTACGAGGGTAAGTCGTTTTACTTCCGCGGCGTCTCCGCAGGCTACAAGCTGCTTTCGACGCCCAGCGACGAAATTTCCCTCATCGTCTCGCCATTCGCCAACCGTTTCCGCCATCAGGACACCAACAACGCGCAGCTGAAACAGCTGTCCAACCGTGACATCTCCGGTATGGCAGGCGTGGCGTRGCGGCACAAAGCGGAATGGGGCGTCGTGTCCGCCAGCGCGCAGAAGGAATTCACCGGCCACGGCGGCGGCATCCTGCTCGATGCCGGCTACAGCTACCCGCTGAAGAAAGGCGCTGTCACGTTCATCCCGACCGTGGGTGTCACGCGAAGCAACGGCGCGCTCAACGACTACTACTACGGCGTCAGCGGCCGCGAGGCCCTGCGCAGCGGCCTTCCTGCGTACCACGCCGACGGCGGCACCGCGCCGTACGTGAACCTCATGGCRAATTACCGGCTGTCGCCTTCGTGGGTCACGTCGGTCGGCATGCGCTACACCCTTCTCCCGGATGCCGTGAAAGACAGCCCCATGGTCAATGCCGACCATACCCGTAGTTTCTTCGTCTCACTCAGCCACGTGTTCTGAGCGATGGGCAACCGGATCATGCGACGGATAGCGGACCTGGCCTACGGCATCGAGCCCGATCGCCAGGCCGTGTGGGATTGGCTGCTGCTGACGCCCATCAAGGAACTGGGCGATCGCACCGCCGTCGAAGTGGCGCTCGCCGGCGAAGGCGAGCACGTGGTTTCGCTGCTCGAAGCCGTGGCGGCCGGCGAACGCAACCTCTAGTCCGACGGCTACTCGTGCATCATCGCCTGATGCACCGACATGGGCATCGGCATCATGTTGACGTTGGCGTTGTGCATCACCCAGAGCGAGCCAGCCACCACCACGGCGATCAGGAAGGTCGTGCAGGCAAAGATCGCCGTGTTCGCGCGCTGGCTTCGCGCCGAGCCGAGGTGCAGGAAGTACACCAGCTGGACGAACAACTGCGCCACGCACAGCGTGACGATGAGCGCGAGGCGCGCGCTGGCTGGAACCACGTTCGACATGACCGCGCCGAACGAGGCCAGGGTCAGGGCGACGGAAAGAATAAAACCGGACAGATAGCTCCRCATGCTGCCGTGGGCCTGGGTATCGTGACTCATGGAGTGAACTCGCGCAGATAGACGAAAGTGAAGACGCAGATCCAGATCAGGTCAAGGAAGTGCCAGAACAGGCTGAGGCAGGCCAGTCGCCGACGGACGATGCCGTCCAGGCCGAAGCGCAGCACCTGATGCATCATCACGCCGAGCCAGATCAGCCCCGACAGCACGTGCAGGCCATGGGTGCCGACCAGTCCGAAATAGGCGGAAAGGAAGGCGCTGCGTGACGGGCCTGCGCCGTCGTGGATCAGCTCGACGAACTCATGCACTTCCATGACGATGAAGCCGAGACCGAGCAGGAAGGTCACGGCTAGCCAGCCGAGCAACACGCGACGGCGTCCCGCCGCCGCACCGAGCATGCCGACGCCGAAGGTGAAGCTGCTCAACAACAGCAACATCGTTTCCGTCAGCACGAACGGCAGGCTGAAAAGCTCCCTGCCCCCCGGTCCGCCTGCCGTGGCGCCGGCCAGGACGCCGAACGTCGCGAACAGCGTCGCGAAGATCAGGCAGTCGCTCATCAGGTAGATCCAGAAGCCGACCGTGGTCATCGACCCGTCGTCGTGCTCCGCGTGGCCATGTCCGGCCGTGGCAAGGGTAGTGCTCATGCTC
>NZ_JBFUIT010000436.1:0-2597 GCF_056401735.1 Luteibacter sp. P4_D7_3 | reverse complement strand
AGGCCGGTGTGAACGACCAGGCGCTGGCCCGGGCCATCGTGATCCACGGCGCTGCCTATGTGAACGAGGCCATGGCGAAGGTCGCGGGTCGCATTGGTCGCAGCTGGGGCTGCCCGGCCGTCCGTATCGCGATCGCGCACCAGTTGATCGACGCCCTCAAGGGCGGACAGATGGTGTTCTCCTACTACCCCGATAAACGCTGGCTTGCCTCGTCCGGCTACCTCAAATGCACGAACGGCCAGCTGGCACACGTCGAAGCCAATGCGATCGCTCGCGCCGGTGGCTGATGGCAAGCGTCCGAACCCGCTAGAATCCCGGGACCTAACCGTGGAATCCAGCATGAAACACGTTCTTGCGATCGCCGCCACCGTCCTCCTCGCCGGTTGTGCCACCAGCGGCATGAAGGACACCTTGCCCAAGCTCAGCAGCAAGTCGGACAAGACCGTGACGGCCTACGTGCAGTGCGTGTTGCCCAAGTGGCAGGCGCTGGCGCCCGATGCCAAGGGCGACGCGAAGGACGCCAAGGGTACGGTCACGGCCAGCAAGGATGGCTCTTATGAGCGCCTGGAAATCACGGCCAACGGTTCCGGTTCGCAGGTCGTGATGTACGAACTGAAGAAGCCGAAGAGCGACTACAACAGCAGCTATCGCGACGAAGCGATCTCATGCCTCTCGTCGGCTGCCCCCGCGGCGCCGATAGCTCCCGCGGCACCGGTTGCCCCCGTCGCACCGGCTGCTCCGTCGTCGTCGGCTACGCCTCCGGCCCAGTAACCGGGAGCTCGATGGGCTCGACCAGTTCGGGCCCATTGTTTTTTGGCGAGCTGACCGCCTTCGTCACGGGGTAGTGGACGAGGTCCGGTTCGTTAGCAGCATCCAGCAGCGCGACGGCCTTGTCGGGCGCTGCAAATAGCCAGTCTTCCCAGGCATCCGGCGCGAGAATCACCGGTTGCCGGTCGTGGATGTCGCCGCCGATCTTGCCGGGTTCACCGGTGATGATGGTGTACGTGCGCAGCGGTTGGTTGTCCGCGTCGCGCCAGGTTTCCCATAAGCCCGCGAACAACATCAGGCTGCCGTCGGGCGGCCGGATGAAGAACGGCTGCTTGTGACCTTTCTCGCCCTGCCACTCGTAGTACCCCGATGCGGGAATGAGGCAGCGCCGACGACGCATGGCGGCACGGAAGGCGGGCTTGGCGGCGATGCCTTCGCGGCGTGCATTGATCAGCTTCGCTCCGATGCTCATGTCCTTCGCCCAGGAAGGAATGAGCCCCCATCGGTGCAGACCCACGTGCAGTTCGGCATTTTCCGCCGTGACCACGAGTGCGCGCTGGGTAGGTGCGATATTGAAGTGATCGTCGCGCTGGTTGATCTCGCTGGTCAGGTCCAGCTCGAGGCGCTCGAGCACCTCGCGGGCATCGCGCGACATGCTTACCGGGCCATAGGTGGCATAGCGTCCGCACATGTCAGCGGCGTCGATGTGTCCGTCAGGCGACCGGCCGTGCCAGGCGGGCCCGTTCGACGGCGTCGAGCAATTGCTCGCGGTCGAAGGGCTTGACGAGGAACACGGCCGAACGCGGTGCCGGCTCGAGGTCTTCCGGCAACCGGCTCGATACGATCACGATGGCGGTGTCCGGCCGATCGCGAAGCGCGGCATTGAGCAGTTCCCTGCCACGCCGCTCGCCCGGGGTGTCTGCGTGCACCACCATCAGGACCAGCTCGCTCATTTCCTGGAAGGCCCGCCGGGCCTCCCGATAGGTCACCGTCGCCCGGGTCTGGTAGCCGGCATCCTCGAGGACCATGGCCACCGTCTCGGCCACCATGCTCGCCCGATCGAAGACCAGGGCGGAGGGAGTGGCTGACGGTTTGGAGTTCATGGGCGGATTCTATCCCTCCCAGACTGTCCGTGGGGTGTCAGCCCGTGGGTTCCCGCGGCGACCAGGCGCCGTTGATCGTCTTGACCCGCGCCATCAGTTCGCGAACCTCCTGGTTGCGATCGGCGACGCGCTGCTCCTCCGCCGCCTTTTGCGCGGCGAAGTCCTGATTGGTGCCCTGCACGGCGTCGTTAACCAGGCGACAGGTCTCCTCGACGTTGCTGGCGCGGGTGTGAAAACCCAGCCGGTCGGCGAGGATTTCCATCTTCAGCCCCGGGTGGGTCTGTTCGAGGGCGCGGGCGCGGACGATGAAGAACTGCTGCCAGTCGCGCTCGGGTGCGCCGCTGAGCACGGCCTCGACACGGGGAATGTCAGGACGGTCGAATTGCTCGGTGTCGTCGATCGCTTCAAACGATTCGATGTCGATCCAGTCTCGGCTGGCCATGGGCGCTTCCTTAGGAGTGTGGCGCGGGATTGTTGGCGGGCGGGTGTCTACGCGGCGTGGCGGCGCTGATGCGGGTGCGTATTCACAGATCGTGCACGGGCGGAAACCAATGCTCTTCACATTCCCCGTGGAGCCACTCCCATGCGTTATCTCGCCCTTGCCGGCGTCGTGCTGCTCGCCGGCTGCGCCACCCAGAACCAGCGCCACGTCGGCATACACGACGTCCTTTCGAGCACCACGTTCTCGAATCAGGACACGACCGATGGCGACGCGACGCTCAATAT
>NZ_JBFUIT010000435.1:0-2597 GCF_056401735.1 Luteibacter sp. P4_D7_3 | reverse complement strand
GCCGTGACCCGAGGTCGGAAGATTCTTATGCAGACGTTGGCTGCCATGGACTGGGGGCATTGCATCATGCGCACGTGTGTCAGTCACCGGTCTGATCGCGCGGCGCGTCGACTGCTTTGGACTGGGGCGAGTCTTTCTGCCGCAAAAAGATCGACAACACAACCAGCGATAACACGGCCAGAAATTCGCTCTGCCAATTCTGGAAAGACTCGAACCAAAAGCTGGGATCGATCAAGTAGTCACCCAACCGAGGCGACGATTGGGCATGCATGGCTGCTTGCAGGATTGCCTTACGCCAACTGCCCAGCAGATGGCCGACGAAGCAGCCGAGGAACAGCAGCAGAAAGGCGATCGACAGCGAGTTGGCGTAGATCCAGCGGATGGGGCCGCCGCGCCGCCACGCGCGTGGTTGTTTTTCCCACGGCGTAGGCGTGGCGACCTCATCAGCGGGGTCCATTGGACGCGATTCAGCCGACCCCTTTTGGCGTAGCCACACGGTCAATAAGACGTAGACGCCCATTTGCAGGAACTCGCTTTCCCAGTTCTCGAATGTCGCCGACCAGAAGTCGCCACTCGCCAGGTAAGCGGTCATGCCCAGCGAGGCACGACCGTGTTCGGCCAGTTCCTGGTTGTAGGCAGCGTGCCCGGTAGCTGCTTGTGCGGCCCACGCTGCCAACATCATCAGGCCGACGACGAGACTTAGCCCGTTGCGCTTGAAAAAAGAACCACCCATGCCGTCCATCCCTAGATGGCGCCTAGCATCCATTCGCCACAGTGAAGCCGACGTCCGCAGGCATTTCCGAAGCCTAAAGCTGGAAGAAAGGCGCATGCGTTATTTAGAGGCGCGCCCTTCTGTCCGGTAGGCCGCACCGTGGCGAGACTCTCCCTCTTCAATCGGCTCACCAGCTGGGCCGCCACCGCCGCAGGGAGCCCGGCGGCTTCCATCGGCGCCGCCGCCGTGGTCGCGATCTGGGCCGCATGTGGACCGGTTTTCAAATACAGTGAGACGTGGCAGCTGGTGATCAATACGGGCACGACCATCGTGACCTTTCTGATGGTGTGCCTGATCCAGAGTTCTCAGAACCGAGACAGCTGCGCGGTTCACCTCAAACGCGACCAGATCATCCGCGCCCTCGACGGTGCCAAGGACGAGCTGATGGACCTGGAAGGACTCGACCAGGTCGCTTTGGACAAGTCCGAGACGAATACGTCCGCGGCGCCGAGTTGGCGCGCAAAGGAAACTCCGTCAGGAGGCAGGACGAAGAGTCGGCTGCTGCTGGCCGCTACTCCCGGCTCTCGAAGGCGGTCAATCGGGCCTCGGCCAACGCTCGTTTCAGGTCGCGCCCGTCGAACGGCGGGCTGAGCAGCTGGCACCAGGTAGGCAGGTGGTCGTGGTGGTGACCCGGGGTCGAGCAAAGCGCAATCAGGGCGACGCCTGGCCTGTGTTCGGCCACCCAGTTCAATAGGGGCTGATCGTGGGCCACATCGAGCGAGCATCTCGATATTACCGCTGACAGGCCTGGCGCCCCCTGGATGACCAACCGGGCATCGCTGGTTCGATTAACCTGGACCGATGTCGCGCCAATGCTTTCAAGGGCAATCGCCAGCGCTTCGGCGACTGCGACATCGTCGTGCACGATGAGGACCACAGGGGATGATGCGGTTGGGCATGGGTCGGCCATTGCTTAGTTTATGCCCCGGTAAGAGGTGCGAGCTAGCGGGCAGTGCGACCAAGATCGCGTTTTGATCCCTCGGATCGGCGCAAAATCGCCTAGTTCATTCTTCCATTTGCCGCCATGGGCGCATCAGACCCCGCTCTGCAAACCCGTCGTCGCGCGAATCTGCGCCGCCTGATGCAGGTGCTGGAGGATGAGGGAATCCAATCCTTAGCTGCGCAAGCCGGAATTGTTGCCAAGAAGAGCGCGCCGCAACTCAACGCATTGATCTAAGGCGGCGCGATCTCGGACGCGTTGGCGCGCGAGATCGAATGGGCCATGCAACGTCCGGAAGGGTGGGGCACTGAGATGCTGACTGTTAAAGCTATCGATCACATCGTCTTTAATGYTCGCGACGTGGAAACCTCCGCCCTTTGGTATGAGCGCATCCTGGGTATGAAGCGGACGGACGCCACCTCGGAAAAGGGCGAGCAGCGATCGAGCATGTTCTTCGGTCACCACAAGATCAATCTTCGCCCTATCGATGCCGAGCAGGAGAGTTGGTTCACCGGCAAAGCCCCTTCTGTCGGGAGCTAGGACCTTTGCTTTCTCACCGATGCATTGCCGGACGCTTTCGCGGCGCACTTCCGGCGCTGCAAGGTGAACGTCGAACTGGGTCCGGTCCAGAAGAGCGGTGCGCGGGGGCCCATTCGTTCGGTCTACGTGCGCGATCCCGATGGCAGCCTGATCGAGGTGTCATCCTACGAGCAGGGGCTATCGGCAGCGTGCGCCTAAGCGTTCAGATCACCCCGCTGGTCGCAGCAAAAAAAGGCCGCCCAAATATGCGGGGCGGCCTAGACATGCGCCAGGGGGCTAAGGGTGGAGCATGTCTGCCACGATTATAAGGCAACCGGCGGTTGGAGAACGGTGCTGTCGCTGAAC